>JAMCVZ010000001.1 GCA_023476565.1 Nitrospirota bacterium | reverse complement strand
CCAGTCCTACATGTTTGCTATAATTTCCCATAACCTGTCCTCCTTAATTGTGGCTCTGAGCTGAGCTTTATTAGCTTAACCCACGTCGCTTAAGGTTGGACAGGTTAAATACATTATGTCTACGACTTCGTCCGTAAATAGGGACTGTCCCCAGCGCACGATACTCGAAGCAATCTCACGGCAAGATTCTTCGCTTCGCTGCCGAATGACAGACTTATTCCATGTATTTATAAACACCACACTACTAACGATTGAGGGTGATATATTTTAGTGATATAATAAGCCTGCAATTAAAAACGGGCCATAGCTTCTTGCCCCTTCCTGAAAGGAGACCCCCATGAAGGTTGTTACTGCACAGGAAATGAGAGAGATAGACAGGATCACTATTGAAGAGTATGGTATCCCAGGGCTTGTCCTTATGGAGCGGGCCGGACTTGCTGTCGCGTCGAGGTTCAGGGAGCTTTACCCTTCCATGAAGGCGCTTGTCCTCTGCGGAAGCGGCAATAACGGCGGAGATGGTCTCGCAACTGCGCGAAATCTTTTTAACCGGGGCTTCAAGGTACATGTCCTGATGCTTGCGAAAAAGAATTCTATGGGCCCGGATTGCACTACGCAATACCGGATTGCAAAGAAGACAGGCATCTCTGTGGATTTCCGCACGGCAGTTACCGAAAGGGATTTGCACGGCGCCGCTGTTATCGATGCGGTATTCGGCGCCGGCCTCAGCAGACCCGTGGGAAAGGATATTGCAGGAATTTTCGCTCTCCTGAACAATGCAGATGTCCCCGTCATGTCTGTGGATATTCCGTCAGGCGTTTCTTCAGATACGGGGGAAGTCCTTGGAGCTGCCGTGAGAGCCGATTGCACCGTAACTTTCGGACTGCCCAAAAGAGGTCATCTCCTGTATCCGGGCGCCGGATATGCGGGTAAGCTTTTTACGGAGGATATCGGCTTTCCTGCACAACTGCTCATGTCGGATAAACTGAAAATAAACCTGATTAACGGGGAGATGGTATCGGGGTTGATTGCGCCGAGGCATAGAAATTCTTATAAGGGTGATTACGGCCATGTTCTGGTAGTTGCCGGCTCAAGGGGTAAGACCGGGGCAGCCTTTATGACGGCGCGGGCGTGTCTCAAAAGCGGTTCCGGTCTCGTGACCCTTGGGATTCCCGAATCGTTGATGGATATCTTCCAGAGTAGGGTGACCGAAGAGATGACCTTGCCTTTGCCTGATGACGGCAGGGGAATGATGTCAGAGAAGGCTTTGGATGTTATCCTCGAATTTGCTTCAAAAAAAGCGGATGTCATTGCTGTCGGCCCAGGAATCGGGGTTTCATCCCGGACAGAGGGGGTCATGAGAGAGCTTATTCAAAGCTCGCCGGCGCCGGTGGTTATTGATGCGGACGGCTTGAACTCGTTAAGCGCGGCAACGGATACGGAACACGAGTTGAAGGCTGTTTTGCAAAGAGCGAAGGCCCCGGTAGTCCTTACCCCCCATCCCGGGGAAATGGCGCGGCTCCTTAAAAAAACAGGGAGCGGGATTCAGGATATGGAAAAAGAAAGAATAAATGTAGCGGCTTCATTCTCACAGGAGACAGGGGTCTGTCTTGTGCTGAAGGGCGTGCCTACAGTTGTCGCTGCGCCCGGGGGCGATGTTTTTATAAATACCTCAGGCAACCCCGGAATGGCCGCCGCCGGTGCAGGTGATGTGCTGACAGGCGTCATCGCTTCTTTGCTGGGACAGGGTTTGAATCCGGTCGACGCGTCCCTGTCCGGTGTCTATCTTCACGGGTTATCGGGAGACAGGGCTGCAAAGAAAAAAGGAGAGCGCTCAATGGTTGCATCCGATATCATAGATTTCCTGCCAGACGTCTTCATCCCTAATCCACCATCAAGAAAATAAAAGAACCTCGTTGTTCCCGTATATACGGGATGTTAGAATATTTGTGCAAGAAACAAACTAACACCAACGAGGTGAATATATTATGGCACAGAAGGGGCTTCCTTACGAATATGAAAGGAGACTGTCACCCTGGAGATGGATGCAACCTTGTCGACGTCTTCTAAGAAGAATGCGTTATTCAGCTACAAAGGGTGGCAGGCATATCAACCTTTGAACACCTACTGGTATGAGCGGGGACTGGGGCACAGCAAAAACGGGCCTGAGTACCGCTATCTTGCGACGAGGGAAGAACTGAAGCAGACGGAACTGCTTGGGATAGAAAGAAGTGATAACGAGTATCTATTTCCAGTGATGCGGATTAAAGAGCGGCGGTACAAGGTCTTTGGGATTGTAACAAACATGGACTGGCCCGGTGAAGAGCTTATACCGTGGTTATATCAACGTTGCGGAAAGAGCGAGGAAGCGCATGCAGCGATGAAGAGTGATTTTGCGGGTGGACAGTTCCCCTCCGGGGATTTTGGAGAAAACGCTGCATGGTGGTGGATCATGATCCTGTCTTACAACCTCAATGTCCTGATGAAAAGACTGGTGCTTGGAGAATCGTGGGCGGATAAGAGAATGAAGGCGATACGTTTTGGGTTTATCAATATATCGGCACGGGTAGTTGAGCATTCCCGCCGCTTGTGGGTGAGGATATCCGGTCTACATCCATCGAGTGAACTGTTGATTGCTGTGCGTAGAAGGATAGCCCTGTTGCCGGCATCCTGATGAAAGAAAAATCACCTTTATAGCTTTGTAGAGAGCAAGGTTAATCGATAGAGGGATAGGTGCGCCTTGATGCGGTAAATTTCCGGCTTTTTCAAGGCAACCAAGGCAAGTTCAGTTAGTCATAAGGCGGCTGTTTACTGAAATCGAGCCCGAAATCTCCGCGAAGGTCTTCAATCCGGGAGCATGTCTAACTTTGATGGTGGATTCTGGTTCATGCAGTTGCCTTGACAATTCCGGTGTCACGTGATATTTTGTCAAAGTATTTAAAACATGGGGGGGCAATGGTAAAAGCAGTTTTTCGTGTCTTGTTTATTTGTACCATGCTGTCTTCCACTGCTGTTGGCCTTGCATCAGAAGACAACAGCAATGCCGCATCCCGCCAGTCACAGTTGTCGCAAGAGACGATCGAGGAGTTTCTTCTCTTCTGGGAAGAAAAAGACCTGTTCGTCCAATCGCCCACAAGACATGAGAAGCCCATCTCGCAGGTTGCCGAAAATATCACGGTGGTCACGGCAAAAGAGATAGAGGACATGAACGCCCATACGGTCGCCGAGGTGTTGAACAGGGTGACCGGCGTTTTCGTCGATTTCCTGGGGCAGGATTTCGGGAGCATTTCCCTGCTCCGAATCCAGGGCTCCCAGGAGCGGCATGTCCTCGTGCTCGTGGACGGCGTTGTCTGGAATTTCCTTGGTGGAGGAAACGCAGAGACCAACTCGATACCGGTCAGGATAATCGAGCGCATAGAGGTGATCAAGGGCCCTGCATCCTCTGCCTGGGGCTCGTCCCTTGGCGGCGTGGTGAACATCATCACAAAGAATGCAGGCAGCAGCCGTGCGCCTTCCGGCTTGATAACCGCATCCTACGGCAAGCGGAAGACGCAGGACGACAGCGCCGAGATGTCGGGCAAGACAGGGCCTGTGGGGTATTACCTGTTTGCAGGCAAACAGGAATCGAACGGCCTGCGGAATAACAGGTTTTTCGACAACTACGGGTTCTATGCAAAGCTGGATGTCCCATTATCAAGGGATGTGAAATTCGGCTTTACCACGGGTTACAGCTATCCCCGTTTAAGCAGCGGAGAGCTTCCGAGGTTTGACCTGATCTCAAGGACGACTGACCGCGCCTTTTTTGCGACTGCGTCCCTCGACGCCGCTCTTTCACAGGAACTCAGCCTGAAGGTAGCCCTCAATTCATTCAGGCACAAGTTCGTCCAGAACAACACTGTTCTCGGCGCCGGACTCTACGGCGCTGCGGGAGACCTGTTCCGGGAATTCATCTTCGACGAGGAGACCCGTGGTGGGAACGCCAAGCTCGTATGGACGCACGGAAGGCACACGGCTGTTTTCGGCGCTGAGATAAACAACGGCGAGCTGGACCAGACGACCAATGTAGGGCCGCTGTACCAGGGAATAGGGGTGCCGGCGACATCCGTGATCCGGCCTGGAATCAATAAATGGGCGGTATTCGCCAACGATACGATAACCCTCGGCAGGTTCACTGTCACGCCCGGCATCAGGTATGACGACAACAATGTTACCGGCCCCTTTACCAGCCCGAGCCTGGGCGCCACCTATAAGCTCGCTGAAAAGACGATTCTGAGGACATCCGTTGCAAGGGGCTTCACCGTACCTCCCCTCACATTTACCTCGGGCGGGGGGGTATTCCTTGACCCGAACCCTTCATTGGGGCCGGAAAAGGTGTGGTCCTACCAGGCGGGCATGGAGTCAGGGGTTACGGATTACCTCTGGACAAAGCTTACCCTCTTCCGCCATGACATGGAAGATAACCTGGTGAAGGACAAAGTTGAAGGCAAACGCAATTTCTCCGTCTATAACAACAGGGGTAATATAAAGCGCCAGGGCCTCGAGCTCGAGGCCGAGACCGTGCCCTTCCACAATGTATCTTTCAAGGCGGGGTTTGCATATGTCCGCATAAAGCCCTCTTCCCCGTCCAGGACGACAGTAAATTACGCTTATAACGCGGGTGTAAAATATGACGACAGGAAATCATTCATGGCCCAACTCTTCGGCCACTACACCTGGTGGGACCTCGGGGCCGAGAACGCGGCGAAGTATGACGCCTTCATCTGGGACCTGAACCTCAGCAAGAAGGTATACTCATGGGAAAAGGCGAAGGCGGAGGCGGAGGTTTTCCTCACCGCCCATAACCTCTTCAACGGCTTTTACTATACCTTCGATGTCTATAAAAACCCGGGACGGTGGGTGGAAGCAGGGGTGAAATTCAGGTTTTAGCTTGACATTTGTCGGTTTCCCGTGTTAAATGAAATAGCCCGTCTTTGGCGGGGCATTTCCGATTAGGAGGGATAAAATGGAAATAATAGTGCTTGATTGCGGTATTGACGTGGAGGAGCTCGCAGGTACTCTCGCATGCTGTGATTCTACAGCAGGAGCCGTAGTATAAATCCGAAAAATGAGAACGGAAAGGGGAGGATTTCCCCTTTCCGTCTGCCTCACAAAAAATCACCAGACCTTTCATGCAGGTTTCCCATTATTTAAAAGTATTCCCTTTTGAAGAAAGGCCCGGCCAACTCCTTGTCTATTCCACAAAAAAGGCGTCGCTGCTGCTCCTTAAAGAGGATATCTATCGCTCAATTGAAAAAGGCACCCTGTCCCGGGCGGATGAAGAACTGTTATTGAAACACGAGATTATCGTGCCCGACAGGGAAGAGGAGAAGCGGGATATGTACGGCCGCCTGGATAAGCTCAATGCAAAGGGCTCAATGATGAACGTATCCGTCTTCCTCAACATGGACTGCAACTTCTCCTGCGTATACTGCTATGAGGGGGATATGAAAGGGAAACTTTACATGTCCGACGAGACCGCCGGACTCCTCATAGATTTCATCAAGGAAAAATTCACTCCAGGCAGGAAATCTCTCAACATAGATTTTTACGGGGGAGAGCCTTTACTGAGCAGCGGTCTCATCAAGTATATTTCCGGCCGATTGAAATCTTTTGCCGGGAGCAGGGGCGCCACGTATACCTTCAGCCTCGTCACCAACGGCTCTCTCTTCAAAAGGCAGGTTGCGGAAGAGATGCTGAAGCTCGGACTGAAAGGCATTAAAGTTACCCTGGACGGCCCTGCCGAGATACACGACAGATACCGGCCTTTCAAGTCAGGGGCAGGCAGCTTTGATGCCATCATAAGGAATATCAAAGAGACCTGCGACCTTGTAAGAATCGGCATAGGCGGCAACTTCGACAGGGAGAGCTATCAGGGGTTTATCACCCTCCTTGATTATCTCGAAAGAGAAGGGCTCACGCCTGACAGGATATACCAGGTGAAGTTCGGTCCTGTGATGAAAAGACCTGAAGGGGACACCTCGCCTGCAGACTATACGGACGGCTTCATGTCCGTGAACGAGCCGTGGCTGGTGGAGGCGGGAGCATTGCTGAGAGAAGAGGTGTTGAAGAGAGGCTATTACACGCCGAAGCTCAAACCGCTGCCCTGCCAGGTGGAGGTTAAGGATTATTATGTGGTGAATTACGATGGTGTCATTTACAAATGTCCTGCTTTTATCGGGAGGAAGGGCTTCGCAGCGGGAAATCTCAGGGACGGCGTAAGGGATTACAGCGATACATACAGGACAGGCATCTGGAAAAACGAGGAATGTATCGAGTGCGTGTACCTGCCCCTCTGTTTCGGGGGGTGCAGGTATATGGCGTACGTAAGGGACGGTAGCGTGAATAATAAAGATTGCAAGAAACCCTATTTCGACGCATCGCTTGAGACATTGATTAAACAGGATATTAAATACAGAAGAAAAGGTTGAAGATTGAAAAAAGACAGAGTCTCATTATATTTTCTTTTCCCCTCATTCTTAACTCATCCCTCATCCTTCATCTTTCATCCTTATGTTGATGAGTAATACCAACAGTCTCAGGCTCTTTACCGCCGTCAGTTCCATCTGGGGGATTGTTTATGGGTTGATCGGACCTTTCTTTGCCCTCTATATTGCCAATATCAGCGGAGGCATGGAGAAGCTCGGTTTCGCATTCAGCATCATGATCCTCGTGCAGGCAGTCACCGCATATTTTGTCGGCCGTTATTCCGATAAGCTCGGGAGAAAACCCTTTCTCTTTATCACCGCCTATATGAACGCTACAGTTTTATTCCTGTATACGATTATAAGCAAGCCGTATCAAATCTATATCCTGCAAGCCCTGTTGGGGGTTACCAACGCAGTGAGCATGACGATGAGGGGATCGATCCTCGGTGACCTCACGAAAAGGGAGAGGAGAGGTATGGAGGTTGGCAGATTCAATGCGGTTGTGAGTATTTTTTCGGCTGCCGGCATTGTGCTCGGCGGATATATGACCAAGTACTACGGCCTGAAGTCGATATTCTATTTCAGTGCACTCGCTATCGCATGCTCTTCAGTGCTCCTTTTCTTTATACACGAACCCAAAAATGATTGAGCTTTTCCCTTGTTGTGATTATAATAACTGAACATCTGGGGGGTATGCTGTCGCGAATTTATATGGGGAAAAACAGGCTCTCATGAGTGTTAAAAGACAGCTTTCTTACCTTATAGCTGTTTTTGTGCTTCTCTGCTGTGTCGTACCGGCTGAATCAGCCGAGGTGATCATAATCGGCGATACCCAGCTCAAGCCTGTCCTGGATGTGGTCAGGGAGATGGAGAAGGTCCTGCCGTCCCATGCCAGGGCATATGCCCCTTCGCAGGTGCACGGGAACTTAAGAACCGTTGTTAATGAAGAGAGCGCAAAGGCTGTTATCGCCCTTGGAAAAGATGCCGTGGATATCGCGGTCAATCTTCCCGAATCGATCCCGGTTATATACGGGATGCTCATCATGCCGCCCAAAGCACATCGGCAGAACATGACGGGAGTCTACATGGAGACCCCCATCGATGAGTACCTTGCTCTCATAAATAGAAGTTTCCCGGGTATGCGAAGGATAGGTGTTATTTACAGCAGTGATACCGAGAAGTTTGTAAAGTCTGTTGATTCCTTGCAGATAAAGGCGCTCAAGGCTAAAAATTCATATGAGTTTGTAAATGCCGTAAACTCGCTGAATGTCGATGCGCTGCTGCTGCTTCCCGACAAGCATCTGCTGTCTCCGACCGCCGTGGAGGCCGTCTACCTGTTCTCGTTCCGGAAAAAGATTCCCGTGCTCGGCATTTCGGAGAAGCATGTGAAAGAGGGTTCCCTGCTCGCGCTCGTTTTTGACACCGCGGGTATGGGAAGGCAGTTGGCGGAAATGGCAAAAACGGTGCTCTCGACCGGCAACGCCGAGCTCGTATCCCCCTCATCACCGCAGAGGTTCAACCTTTACATAAACACGGATACCGCACGAAAGATGAACATAAATATCCCGGAGGAAATTATAAGGAAGGCAAAGAGGATATACCCATGAGGCTGACGTTTAAGAACAAAGCCCTTTATTTCATGATATCGGTTTTGATTATCGTGTCAACGGTATACACCTATGAGGCGATAAACACTGAAAAAAGCATCATGAGAACCGAGATCATAAAAAGGGCCGAGGTCATAACAACACTGGCTACCAAAACAGGTGAGCTGCCAATCCTTTCGGGAAATCCCGAACTCCTGAAGAACGCCGCAGCATTTCTGAAAAGCACACCTGAAGTGGTCTTCGTGTCCTTCTACGACAGTAAAATGAAGGAGCTTATTCACGATGGCATCACTGTTCCGGAGCCGCCGGGGAGCGTGGCTTCCGGCTCATCGGTGATCTTCTTCGAGACGCAGGACCTTTTTGATTTTTACGCCCCTGTTTTTACGCTCAGGCCGAAGGAGGATATCGATATATTCCAGGGCGCGGAAAACATCCCGCAGATTAAGGATAATATAGGATGGGTCAGGATAGGCTTTTCAAAGGCCGATATGAGGAGGGCCGAGAACAGGATTGTCTTCAAAGGCGTCATGCTTGCGATAATATTCGCTACGCTCAGCGGCATCATCGTTTCGATTTTGATCGCGATAGCCACAAAACCTCTTATGCTGCTCTTCAGCGCGGTCAAAAAAATTGAAAAGGGAGAGTATCCCGAAATAAAGGGGATTACCTCCAGCGATGAGATCGGAGAGCTTGCAGTAGCTTTTGACAGGATGAGCGCGGCGATAAAGGACAGGGAGTTGAGATTGATGAGATCCGAGAAGAGGATAAGGGATCTCTTCGACAGGGTCGAGCATGCCATATTCAGGTTGGACAAAGACGGCAATATTGTCGAGACGAACAAGAATTTCGACGAGATCTGCGGCGGAATAGACAAGTTCTGCTCATTATTTGTTTATGGACGGGATACTTCCTGCCTGCAAAGAGCCGCCTCCCAAAGCATAAAAAATGTCGAAATGAGGATCACCGGCTCAAACGGAAACGAACATACAGTTATTATGTCCATTTACCCTGAATTCGATGAGGGTGGTGAGATTGCAGGGTACGACGGATATTTTGTGAACATAACTGAAAAGAAAAAATTCGAGGAGGTCGTTATGCAGTCCCAGAAGCTGGAAAGCCTGGGCTTGCTCGCAGGGGGCATTGCGCACGACTTCAATAATATCCTTACGGGAGTGCTCGGGTATTCAACATTATTGAAGACCGTGGTGCCTGAGAACGAAAAAATATATAAATATATAGACACCATTGAGAAGTCCGCTAAGAGGGCGACCAACCTTACGCAGCAATTGCTCGGCTTTGCGCGAAAAGGCAAGTATTCCATCGAGAAGTTCAATATCGACTATACGCTCAATGAAATGGTCTGCTTCCTGAGGGAGACCTTCGACAGGAGTATAACCATAGTGCTGGATTCGGAGGAAAACCTGCCTCCCGTAGAAGGAGACAGCAATCAGATATATCAGGCATTGATGAACCTTTGCCTGAACGCGCGTGATGCCATGCCCGGCGGCGGAAGGCTCTACATAAAAGCGGAATTCTACCTGCTTCACGACAGGAAGGTTTACGATCTTTTCCAGATACCTCCCGGAGAATATATGAGGATAAGTGTCACCGACACCGGGCGGGGCATGAGTCCCGATGTGAAGAAGCGGATATTCGAGCCGTTCTACACGACAAAGGATGTCGGTAAGGGGACGGGACTGGGACTGGCTATGGTATACGGAATAGTCAAAAACCACGGGGGATATATAAACGTGTATTCAGAGCCGGACCTCGGCACCTGCATGCGCATCTATCTGCCCAAGGCTGAAGGGTCGGTAGAGGACAAAAGGGGTGAGAAAAGTATGGGTACAAGGCCTGCAAAGGGAACAATTCTCATCATTGATGACGAAGAAGTGATGAGGGAGTTGAGCAAAGATATCCTCGAGGCTTATAATTTCGAGGTGCTCCTCGCTATCCACGGCAACGAGGGCATAAGGATATTTAATGAGCATAAAGACAGGATCGATCTTGTAATCCTCGACATGGTCATGCCGGTAAAGGGCGGTAGACAGACCTTTAAGGAAATAAAGGTTATAAAACCCGACGTAAAGGTGATTTTATGCAGCGGGTATGCCGAAGAAAAGTATTTTTATGAATTGCTGGAAGCCAGCAATACCGGTTTTCTCCAAAAGCCGTTCCAGAGCACAGAACTCTTAAGTAAGGTTGAAGATGCCCTGATGGGGAACTTATGACGGCCGGTAGCTTATAGTTGATCGCTTATGGCCGTACCCCCTTCATCTACGAGCTATAGCCTATGGACTGTGAGCTGAACATTATAACCCCTCCTGTTTTTAATGGATTCCCTGTAAAAGGATTTTTTACTACTAAAGCGGCCGGCAGTGACAGAAACGCCGTTTCAAAGGCATTCACTTTGCCCCCGCACAACATCTACATCCCTGTTCAGAAACACACGGATAAGATTGTGATAGTGGAGCACGACCTTGACCCGAAGATAGCCGACGGCGTTATTACAGGGAGGAAGGGTATTCTGATAGGCGTTCAGGTGGCCGATTGCGCGCCCATACTCCTCTATGATGCGAGGAAGCGTATAGCCGGAGCCGTGCACGCAGGCTGGAGGGGGACTGCCGCGGGTATTCTGAGGAACGCGGTGACGGTGATGGAGTACAGGTTCCATTCATCGCCGGCGGATATTTTGATTGCCCTCGGCCCGGGCATACGGCGGTGCTGCTATGAAGTGGGGTATGAGGTTATAGAGGCTGTTGCAAGGGCCACCGGAGAGGGCGACTACTGGGATGAAAAGGGCGGAAAGTATCGCATTGATCTGCCCGCCGCAAATGCATACCAGGCGGTTTCTTCCGGGGTGCCTCCTGAGAACATATGGACATCCGGTGAATGCACGTTCTGTCTTCCTGGAAAGTATTATTCATACAGGTTTGCAAAGGGTTCGACGGGAAGGCAGGGCGGGTTTATAGGAATTGTCTGATTTGACAATGTAGTTTATAATAGAGACACCGGAAAATAAATGGCTGTCGGGCGTATTCCCCGCAGCTTGCCGCGGGGTTGAGCGAGCGAATATAAAATAATAATCTCACTTAAAGGAGACCACATGCTTAAGGCAAAGGACATAATGGTTAAAGACGTGATAACGATCAGCTCTACTGCCACTATAGAGGAATTGGCGCGGATCCTCATTGAACACAAAATAAGCGGCGTTCCGGTCGTGGATGAAAATGGCGACCTGATGGGCATAGTTACGGAAAACGACCTTATAAGCCAGAACAAGAGGCTGCACATTCCTACCGTTGTGAGGCTTTTTGACGCCTACATCATGCTCGAAAGCCCGGGCAGGATAGAGAATGAGATCAAGAGGATGGCTGCGGTTACGGTCGGGGATATATGCACAAGGGATGTAGTGACCGTCACCGGGGATGCTTCGATGGAGGATATGGCCACCATAATGTCCGATAAAAACGTCCACCTTATCCCCGTCGTCAGCGGTAAAGAAATAGTGGGGATAATCGGGAAGATGGATTTGATCATGGGTATAACAAAAAAATAATTGAAACTGCAAAGACCGGTACTATCGGGTCCCCTCGATGATGCCATGCCTGAGACGGGTTGAACTTTATATGAGAGTAGTTACCGGATCGCCTGAAGAAACGGAAAATACAGGATACAGAATCGGCAATCTTTTAAAAGCATATGCCACCCGGACGGTCCTCCTCTACGGGGACCTGGGGGCGGGAAAGACTACATTGATCAAGGGAATAGCATTAGCTTTCGGCATTCCCAAAAGGGATATAGGCAGCGCCAGTTTTGTTATCGTGGCTGAATATGATACGATACCCCGCTTTTATCATATCGACCTCTACAGGGTGGAAACAGAAGAGGATATGGAGGCACTGGGCATATGGGAGTATATGGATTCAGGCGGGGTCGCTGTTATTGAATGGGCTGAAAGGCTTTCCGAAATGCCTGAAGGGGCTGTCACGGTGAGGATAAATTATCAGGATGAAAATTCAAGAGAAATCATTATCGAAGGGGCAATAGGCGATAGGTTATAGGCAATAGGCTATAGCCTGCCGTATAGAGAGGGATAAGTGAAAAAGATCGGGATAATTTGCAAGACCGGAAGACCGGAGCCTGTTGATATCTTGAAAGACTTTCTGCCGTGGCTCCGGGGCAGCGGCTACGATGTATTCCTGGATATCGAGACTGCCCAGATCCTGAAGGTCGAGGGTTACTCGAGATCTCAGATACCGGAACTGTCGGATGTTATCATAGTCCTCGGCGGGGACGGCACTATGCTGTCGGTTGCGAGACTGGTAGGGGGAAGAAATGTGCCCATACTCGGCGTTAATCTCGGGGGATTGGGGTTTATCACCGAGGTTAACCGGGATGAATTATTTGAAGCGGTAGGCGATGTCCTGTCGGGCAAGTGCTCCCGGGAAGAGCGGATAATGCTCACAGCGGTCGTCTACCGTCGTGCAGAGATGATCGCTGACTTCGTCGTGCTGAATGACGTGGTTATAAACAAAGGGGCGCTGGCAAGGATTACCGATATGGAGGCCTATGTAAACAGCACCTATGTAACGACGTTCAAGGCCGACGGGCTGATTATTGCAACCCCTACGGGCTCGACTGCATATTCTCTTGCCGCAGGGGGCCCTATACTGTATCCGACATTGAACAGTATCGTCCTTACTCCCATTTGCCCCCATACCCTGACGAACAGGCCTATTGTTTTGCCTGATGATTGCACTGTTGAGGTTATCTTGAGGTCTGCAAGCGAGGATGTATTTTTAACGCTTGACGGGCAGGTCGGCTTCTCTTTAAGGAACAACGATGTGGTCGAAGTAAAAAAATCCACATTTAAAACGAAACTCCTTATTCCCCCTGAGCGGAATTATTTCCAGATTCTCAGGACAAAACTGAAATGGGGTGAAAGGTAAGGTGAGGCGCAATGGGTTGTACCGCGGTTGATGTGAAGCGGCCTCTTCTCTATTTCTTCTTTTTCCTTGCCGGAATTGTGATGCCCTGCCGGGAAGCAGCAGGTGAATATGCCGTCAATCAGGACATCCGGCAGACGAAAGTATCACCTGCTCTCTCTCATGATAGAGTTGACGCGCCGATAGAGACGGAAGTACAAAAGATCGGGACAGGACCGCAGGGCGCTGCTGAGAGGGCTCAGGGGGGGACCCGTAAGGCAACCGCAACCATAAGCGAAAACGCGGCCCACCTGAGGGCAAAGCCGTCGCTTGAGTCGAGTCCTGTGACATGGGCCGCAAAGGGGACGGTGTTTGAGGTAACCGGCGAGCACAAAGAAGACAACGGCAGGAAGTGGTACAGGGTGAAGGCGGCAAATGGCCGGGAATACTGGATAGTGGGCAAGGTGGTCAAGGTCCGGAAAGAGCAAAAAAGAGAGGCTGAAGAGGGCGGCAGGCCGCAAGCCGGGGCACAGAAGGCGCTTGCAAAGAAACCCGGGGAGACGAAGCCCGAACCCGCAAAGCCTGAGGCGGCAAAACCTGAAGTCGTTAAGCCCGAAGCGCTAAAGCCTGAAGGTGCAAGGTCTGAAGCGAAAACTCCTGACGCAGCGAAACAGGAAGAGAAATCTCCGGTGAAGGCGGAACCCGGGATAACAGGGAAAATGCTCGTTACCGTCACTTCAAATGCCGCTACTTTGAGGGCGCAGCCCTCATCCGGTTCCGGCGCTGTTACCTGGACCAAAAAGGGAATAGTATTTGAGGTGCTCGAGAGGACAAAGGACAATGCCGGCAAAAAGTGGTATAAGGTAAAAGCGCAAAACGGCAAGACCGGCTGGCTCAGAGATATAGTGGTTAAGGCAGGCGGTGAAGAGCCAAAGAAAGGAATACCTGAAGATAAGCCGCCGGTCGGGATTAAGCCTGAAACGAAAGAGCCGGGAACAGAAAGGCGGAAAGGACAGGCCCTTGCATCAACAGAGCCTATGCAGACCGAAAAGAGAATTGTTACGATTGTTGTCAATTCAGCCGTTTTAAGAACAAAACCGTCATTCGATTCTGAAAAAGCGGCAAAAGTATCGAAAGGCACTGTTATGGAAGTGGTGGATGAGGCTGCCGGGGCCGCAGGGAATAAATGGTATAAAGTAAAGACGGCAAAGGGCAAAGAGTACTGGCTTTCGGACAATGTGGCCAATATATCTCCATTCAGCCTTATTGACGGCAGTTTTGTAAAAGTGGAACCCGGTGATTCTGAACATATAGTAATTAAAGAGAGGGCAGTCGAGGAGCTCAAGGGGAAACCGGACGGAAAGGCAGTGCAAGGTGAGCAGAAAAAGAAGAGGACTATCACCATTACCAATGAATTCGCCATCTTGAGAGCAGAGCCCTCACAAGAGGGAAAGGTGATCGCCTGGGCTCCCAAAGGCGCTGTTTTCGATGTGATTGGTGAATTCAAAGATACTTCGGACAAGAAATGGTATAAGGTGAAGTCCTCAAAGGACATAGAGTGCTGGATCGCGGGCGCCATGGTAAGCCTGTCGACATCCAGAATCGGGGAAAAAGAAGGCAAGGGTAAAGACTCTGAAACAGCCATTGCTGCTGAAAAGGGTAAGAAATCCGGTAAAAAAGAGCAGGTGGGCTCCAGGCATCTTCAGGAACTCATGGATAAGTCAAGCGTATTGTATAAGGAAGGGAAGTGCGGGGACTTTATCGCTGTCACCGAGGAGGCAATCAAGATAGCCTCCGGGCAAAAAGATGCTGCAACAGAAGGAACTCTTCATTACAATGTGGCGGAATGCTATGCGCTCCTGAACAAATATAAGGGCGCCGTACAGCACCTCGACCGTGCAATCGATATTGCCGGAAGGACCAAGAACCCGGAGCTTGAAATCCTCTCATTCATAGGCAAGAACAGGGTGCTTATCATCTCGGGTGACAGGAAAAACGCCGCTGAAATATTCAGGAAGATATCCGAAAAGGCCGACAGGGAGGTCTTCTTTAACATTGCCGCACGCGACAGCTTGAAGGCCACGGTTGCTTTTCACATGACCCATATCCTGCTGGATATCGGTGACGAGGGCAGGGCGCGGGAAAGGCTGGATTATGCATTTCTGGTCAATCATGATTTTAAAATGGAAGACGATATCATAAGAGTATTAAAGATAGCAAACCCCCCGGTATATGAGGAGATAGCCGGGATAGACAAGATGCTCGAGGATGCCTGGTCCTCTTATGAGAGGGGGGACTACAGGGGCATGGAAAAGTATTCCAGGCAATCTCTGGACGGTGCAACAAAGATGTATTATAAAAGAGGCATCTTCAATGGGAACTACTACCTTGCGATGGCCCTGTCCAACCTGGGTGAAAGCAGGGATGCAATAATCCATGTGCAGAATGCCCGTGAACTGGCGGAGAGGGGCGCTGATGAATCGGGTCTCGGCATGGTCTACAACCTCATGGGGAATATATTCAAACAGGAAAATGAGTATGAGAAGGCGCTCTACTACTCCGGTAAGTATCTCGAGATCGTAAAAAAGCTGGGGGACATGAATGGGCAAGCCGTGGCATTGAACAATATCGGGAACGTGATGATGGACAAGGGAGAGTACAAGCAGGCCCTGAAGTATTATGAAGACTCCCTGAAGATAATTCTCGGCGCAGGTGCGGACAGGCATCTGATAGCCCAGGGATACCTGAGCCTGGGCCGCGCCCAGAAAAAGCTCGGTGATTATAACAGGGCGGGTGAAAGCATAGCCCTGGCGAAAAATATTTTCAGTGAACTGGGCAATGTGGGAGGAGAGTTGACGGGCCTGTGGGAGCTGGCAGGCAATTACGGATTGCAGGGAGAATACGGGCCGGCCATAAAGATACTCGAGGACAACCTCAACCGTTCCGAAGAGATAGGCTTGAGGCAGAACTTTGTTGACGACCTTATAAGCTACGCTGAAAAGTCGCATGATTCCGAAAGATCCGAGAAGTACAGGAAAATGAAAGGCAACTGATCCGGGTATGGAAAATGAACGTATGCAGGACAGTGTAAAATGTGTGCTTGAATTTTACAGGGAGCTCGGGTTCGAAAGCCTGCCGCTTAACTACAGTAACATTAAAGGCAGTAACAAGTTACGGGTAGCGAGCAACGAGTTAAAAGATGAGAAGGAACCCGAAGACCCGTCACCCGTCACTCGTTACTCGTTACCGGATAAGGAGGACGCGCTCAGGGCCCTTCGTGAGGACATAGGGGACTGCCGGAGATGCAAACTCTCGAAAGGCAGGACTCACCTTGTCTTCGGAGAGGGGGACGCGAACGCCCGGATCATGTTCATCGGTGAAGCCCCCGGCAGAGAGGAGGACGTGCAGGGCAGGCCGTTTGTCGGGGATGCGGGCCGGCTTTTGACAAAGCTTATCGAGAAGATGGGCCTCAAAAGGACCGATGTTTATATCGCCAACATCATTAAATGCAGGCCCCCGATGAATCGCGATCCCCTGGACGACGAGATGGCAACATGTTTCCCTTTCCTCGACCGGCAGATTGAGGCGATAGCTCCCCAGATTATCGTATCGCTGGGGAAGATATCCACATATACCCTGTTGGGCATTAAGGGGCCTTTGAGCTCGTTCTCGATCTCCAGAACCAGGGGGAAATTTCATGAATATAAGGGAATCCCCGTCATGCCGACATTTCATCCCGCATACCTGCTCAGGAACCCGAAAGATAAATGGCTGACATGGGACGATGCGCAGGCAGTACTGAAGAAACTTAGCAATAACTATAAATAACGTTTTTACTTTCCCTTCGGAGGATTCATGAAAGTCATCTGGGCGCCGTGGAGAATGGAGTATATACTTTCGGAAAAGGAGAAGGACTGCCTGTTCTGTGCCAAACCAGGTGAAGACAGGGACAGAGATAACCTGATCCTCTGCAGGGGGCGGCATGCCTATGTAATCATGAACAAATATCCTTACAATAACGGTCACCTTATGGCTGTGCCGTATTTCCATACCTCCTCATTCGACGGTCTTTCAGATGATGTCCTGCTCGAGTTGATGAAGCTTGCCAGGTATTCGGTGGACTGCCTTAAAAGGGTGTTCAATCCGGAGGGGTTCAATATAGGGAGCAATATCGGGGAGGTCGCAGGCGCCGGGATAAAAGAGCACCTGCATATCCATATTGTCCCGAGGTGGGCGGGGGATGCGAACTTTATGGCCGTGGTCGGCGAGGTGAGGGTCATCCCCGAGCATATCCTGGAGACGTATGATAAGCTCCGCCCGGTTTTCAGCCCTTGACTACATTAATTTATCTCCGTTAGACTAACCGCATGGAAAAAAAGGTGCTCAGGGCATTTGAAGACAGCATTCGCGTCAAGGAAAAGTTTGTAAAAGAGAATAGCGCCCTTATTATCGAGGTATCAAAACTGATCGCCGACGCCTTTAATGAGGGGAGAAAACTTATTATTTTCGGCAACGGGGGCAGCGCCTGCGATGCATCGCACATTGCAGCGGAGTTCGTTAACCGGTTTAGAAAGGACAGGCCCGGGTTGCCCGCGATTTCATTAAACACCGATACCGCCGTATTGACGTCCATTGCCAATGACTACGACTATTCGGAGATCTTTGCCAGGCAGGTAAAGACGCTGGCGGACGCCGGGGATATCGCCGTTGCGATAAGTACGAGCGGTAATTCAAAGAACGTTCTTAAAGCGGTTGATGTGGCAAAGAAGAAAGGGCTCAGGACCATCGCCTTCACAGGTCTGAAGGGCGAGAAGTTCGCATCAAAAAACGATTACGCCTTCATTGTCCCGTCCGATGATACGCCGCGCGTTCAGGAGACCCACATCACCCTCGGACATGTCATATGCCAGATAGTGGAAGAGATACTCTTTGAGGTCCCCAGAAAGAGATAGCTTCAAGAATCAAAATGCAGAAATCAAAATGTAAAATTAAGGAGCTCCGCTATTTTGCATTTTGCGCTTTGCAATTTATATTACCATGAAGATTCTCGGGATCGATCCTGGAAGCGTGCTCTGCGGATACGGGCTCATTGAAGACAGTAACATTAAAGGCATAAAAAAGGGTGTTTGTCACCCGTCACCGGGCTGTAATTATATTTCTTCGGGCAGGGTTGCCCTGCCGGCCGGGAAACCCCTTCACGCCAGGCTTAACGAGCTCTATACATCTCTTGTGGAAGTGATTGCAGAATATAAGCCCGACGAGATAGTCATCGAGAAGATTTTTTTCGCAAAAGGGATAAAGGCGGCCCTGAGCCTCGGGCATACGAGGGGGGTGATTCTCCTTGCCGCCTCGCTGGCGGACCTGCCGATCTATGAATACAGCGCTCTGGAAGTGAAGAAGGCTGTAGTGGGTTACGGCAGGGCTGAGAAAAGCCAGGTCCAGAAAATGGTCACAGGGATATTGCAAATAAACCGCTTGTTGTCTCCCGACAGCGCGGACGCCCTAGCCCTGGCGCTTTGCCACGCCAACAGCAAGAGAATAAAAGGGTTATAGCGTTATAGCGTCTATTGCGTTATAATGAATAACGGCTTATGGAATGTGACACTCTATATATGAGCGCTATAACGCATTACGCTCAACGCCTTGCGCAATTATGATTGCATCTTTGAGAGGAAGGCTTATATCTAAAAGACCCGACAGCCTGATTGTCGACGTCAACGGGGTCGGGTACGGCATCCAAGTGCCTTTAACCCTGCTCTCCGCCCTGCCCGGCGAGAACAGTGAAGTATTTCTTTATATCCATACCCATGTCAGGGAAGACGCTTTGCAGCTTTACGGTTTCCGGGCAGAGGATGAGAAACGGATATTCACCACCCTGATAGGGATATCGGGCATAGGACCGAAGACCGCATTGAACCTCCTTTCGACTATACCGCCTGACAAGTTTTACAATGCAATAAATTCGGAGGACGTCGATGTCTTGTGCAAAGTGCCCGGCCTCGGCAAAAAAACGGCGCACAGACTGATCCTTGAGCTCAGGGAAAAACTCCCGTCGATAAAAGAGCGGAAAGATACAATCTACGATGATGCCCTGTCCGCCCTTGTGAATCTCGGGTATAAAAAGAATTTTGCCCAGGAAACCCTTGAAAAGGTTTACAGTAGCGGCATCAGGGACGTTGAAACTTTGCTGAGGGAGTCATTAAAATATCTTACTAAAGAAGGCAAGTAGGAAGTGAGAGGAAGAATTCTTCTTAATTTTTATTTTCAATTTCTCACTTCCCGCTTCTCACTTCCCGCTTCTTGCTTGGAGAGTTCTATATGAGGATAGAAGATAAAGAGATCGGCCCCTTGTCCCCTGAAGCGGACCGGGAGGAGCTTGCCTATGAAGTAAGTCTGAGGCCGCGGTCTTTCAACGAGTTCGTCGGGCAGCAGAAGATCAAGGAAAACCTCAAGGTGTTCATTGCTGCTGCCGGCCTCAGAAAGGAACCTCTGGACCACGCCCTCTTCTTCGGCCCCCCGGGACTCGGTAAAACGACACTTGCCACAATCATTTCCAATGAGCTTGCGGTCAATATAAAGACGACCTCGGGTCCTGTGCTCGAACGCCCCGGCGACCTGGCCGCGATACTGACAAATCTCGCGGACCGGGACATCCTGTTTATAGATGAAATCCACCGGCTGCCGAGGATAGTGGAGGAAGTCCTCTATCCGGCCATGGAGGATTACAACCTCGATATAATCATCGGCCAGGGGCCCAACGCAAGGACCTTGAAGCTCAACCTGCCCAGGTTCACCCTGATCGGCGCCACGACAAGGACAGGGCTTTTGACCTCACCGCTCAGGGACAGGTTCGGTGTCATATGCAGGCTTGAGTTCTATAATCCCGAAGAACTGAAAGAGATAGTAAACCGCTCCGCGCAACTCCTCGCAATAGAGATAAAAGGGGATGCGGCTATTGAGATTGCCCGGAGGTCCAGGGGCACTCCCAGGATCGCCAACAGGCTTCTCAAGCGGATAAGGGATTTTGCCCAGGTCAAGGGCAACGGCACTATCGACATGCACATAACCAGGGAGGCGCTTGCCGCCCTTGACGTCGACAATCTGGGGCTCGATGAGATAGACAGGAAACTGCTGCGCACCCTGATCGAGAAATTCAGCGGCGGGCCCGCGGGCGTTGACGCCATTGCAGCCTCAATGAGAGAGGACAGAGAGACGATAGAGGACGTCTATGAGCCGTATCTTCTGCAGGAGGGGCTCCTTGAGAGGACTTCCCGCGGGAGGCTTGCCACAAGGCTCGCTTATGAGCACTTGGGGAAGAAGTTGCCGCAAGGGCTGTTCTAAAAATTTAAAATGTAAAAAGAAAAATTAAAAATAATGGAGTTCCTTGACTTTGATATTTAATTTTTGCTCTTTAATCTTGTTATGAGACTCTTGATGCACATATGCTGCGCCAACTGCGCGCTGTATCCGGTAAGCGCTTTGAGGGGAAAGGGCATTGCCGTAGAAGGTCTCTGGTTTAATCCCAATATCCACCCCTATACGGAATACAGCAACAGGCTCGGTGCGCTCAAAAAGCTCCAGGATTTATGGAAACTGGACATAGCGTATAGTGATCATTACGGCTTGAAAGAATACCTGAGAAACGTGGTCGGCAATGAAGACGACCGATGTGCATACTGTTACACGGTGCGGCTGGAGAGGACAGCGGGCACTGCACGGGAAATAAACGCCGATGCGTTTACGACATCCCTGCTGGTGAGCCCATACCAGAAATTCGACAAGATCCTGGAAATCGGCAGGATCTTGCAGGAACGGTATTCTGTAGAATTTTATGCTGAAGACTTCAGGAGCGGCTTTAATGCGGGGAGAAAGATGTCGCGTGATATGGGTCTCTACCGCCAGAAATATTGCGGCTGCATATATTCGGAAATGGAGAGATACATTAAAAAGCCGGTAGCCGGCAGCACATAGTGTGGTGTTTCAAAAGTTATCATCGTGTCTCGGGGACAGTCCCTATTCTACGACTCCGCTGCTGCTTCGTCCGTGGTAAACCACCTACCGTTGGTAAATAGGGACAGTCCCCTCGGTGCTATACTGTCATTGCGATAAAAACTACTTGTTGCTTTAGGAGGTGGACGGCGTGCAGGCTGTAGGGAAAATCCTGATCATTGCCGGGCTTTTTTTGGTTGTGATCGGGGGGTTGCTGATGCTCTCAGGGAAGATTCCCTGGCTCGGCAGGCTTCCGGGGGATATCGTTATTCAGAAGAAGAATTTCACCTTCTATTTTCCCCTGGCGACGAGTATTCTGCTCAGTATTTTATTGGCGCTTGTTTTATGGCTTTTAGGGAGAAAGTGAAGTGGAAAATTTAAAGAGCAAAAATCAAAATGTAAAATTGAGGAGCTCCACAGTTTTGATCTTTGCATTTTACATCTTGATTTTCGCGTTTTTTTCCCATTTCTCTCCTTCCTATGCCGGGACTACCATACGGGTGCTGCTTCTGGACGGCCAGAATTCAAGGGTCCCCTATAAGAATGAAAAGCTCGAGCAGCTCGGCAATGCCAGGGGAGAGGTGATAATCAGCGGGCTGAAATATCCTGGCGCTATCGACGTCTGGAAAGGAGAGAGCGGGCTCTATATAGTAAATGAGGTCTCTCTGGAGGATTATGTAAAAGGGGTCGTTGCCGCTGAGGTCGGAAGCAAATGGGATCTTGAGGCGCTGAAAGCACAGGCAGTTGCAGCACGGACATATGCCCTTTATCAGAAATTGAACAGCGGCGTCAACAAGATCTCCTATAACGTTACTTCATCGGTTTTACATCAGGTCTACAAAGGCGGGGATATCCCCGAGTCGATAAGAAGGGCTGTAGACGATACAAAAGGAGAGATACTGACTTACGAGGGCAGCCCGATAGCGGCATACTATCACTCAACGAGCGGGGGCATCACCGAAGACCCTGTCGAGGTCTTTGGAAAGAGCTACCCTTACTTAAAATCCGTGGAGACGAGCTGCGAGCTCTCCCCCTATTACATGTGGGAAAAGAGAATACCCGTATCGGATATTGAGAAGGCCTTGAATACAAACGGGCTGAAAGATATTCTCATAGATGCATATACGGATTCGAATCGTGTAAGGAATTTCAAGATCATTACCGAGACGGGCGAGTTCGATATTCCCGGGAAGGACTTCAGGAGGAATCTGGGCTGGGACAAACTGCCCAGCACCATGGTAACAAACCTCACCAGAAATGGAAACAATTACATTTTTGAGGGCAAAGGATTCGGCCACGGCGTGGGTATGTGTCAGTGGACCGCCCTGGAAATGGCAAAAGAGGGTAAAAACTACAAAGAGATACTCTCCACTTTTTATCCGGGGACTACCCTGGAATTATATGAGAACCGCTGATTTCGACTTCAGCCTTCCAAAAGAATTAATTGCCGCACGCCCTTCCGGGAAAAGAGACCACTCACGGCTTCTCGTCCTTCACAGGGACGGCGGCATTGAACACAGGATATTCACCGATATAGGGGAATACCTTAACAAGGGAGATATGCTCCTGCTGAATAATACGAAGGTGTTCCCAGCCCGCATCATCGGCGCCAAGCCCTCCGGCGGGAAGGTCGATATCCTGCTTATCAAGGCCCTCGACAACAACGGGACATGGGAAGTGCTCTGTAAAGGCGGCTTCAACGGCGTGCTCACGGTTTTCGGAGGGCTCAAGGCGGAAATCAGGACGGAAGACAGTCACTCGTCACTGCCTTCAGACTCGTTACGCATTGCGCATCACGCATCACGGGGGAGAAGGCTTTTGAGATTCCTCGACGTCGGGCAGCATGTCCTTGCTGATATGCTCTGGCGCTACGGTTATATGCCGTTGCCGCCCTATATAAAACGCAAACCGGATGAGGAGGACAAGAGCAGGTACCAGACGGTCTATGCCGAGAGGCAGGGCTCCATCGCCGCCCCGACAGCGGGGCTGCATTTTACCGGGGAACTCCTCGGCAGGATAAGGGAGAAGGGAATAATCGTCAGGACCGTGACCCTGCACGTCGGTATCGGTACTTTCAAGCCGGTAAAGGCAGAGTCCCTGGATGAACATCGTATGGATCCCGAATATTTTGAAATCGAATCATCCCTTATGGAAGAGATAGAGGATGTTAAACGTAAGGGCAACAGGCTTGTCGCGGTGGGCACGACCGCCACAAGGACATTGGAGGGCTTCATGAGCGGAAGATATAAAGACAGTGAAGCGTTAAGCGTAATGCGTAATGAGTTAACGGATAAAGACAAAGAACCCTTAGACGCATCACGCATTACGGGGAAGCGGAGGGGACTGGCCCTATTTACTAACAGTAGGTGGTTTACCACGGACGAAGTGAAGCGGAGTCGTAGAATGGGGACTGTCCCCGGCGGTTTAATAAAAGGGTATACGGATATTTTTATTTACCCCGGTTACAAATTCAAGGCAGTGGACAGCCTGATAACCAACTTCCATCTGCCCCGTTCCACCCCCCTGATGCTTGCAACGTCGTTTTCAGGTTTCCAAAAAATATCAAGGGCTTATGAAGAGGCAGTTGCCTTAAATTATAGATTTTTTTCCTATGGGGATGCTATGCTAATTTTATGAGGGGAAGAGTTACGGATAGGTCCTCGATTTTGCTGCTCGGTAGAAATACCGTGATAATCGGAGCCGTTGTCGTTACGGTCATCAGTTTCGGGCTCGGCTACTTTTTCGGCTATAAAGGTACTGGCAGCACAGAGCCCGAAAAACAGGTTGAAAAACAGGAGAAGGAGATCCCCAAAGCGGGCGAAACCCAGCCTGAAGAGGAAAAAAAGGTATTGGAAGCTTCATCAGGTAAAGAGTCTCCACTCGCCGTGCAGGCCGCTCAGCCGATTACTCAACCGGCCGCTCAACCCAGTGCCCCTATTGTTCCTCCAACTCCTGCAAAAACGGGTTCGATCAAACCGCCTGAGCCTATCCCGGAAGTCGCTCCCCGGAAATCGCCGGAGGCGTCCAAAACGCAGGATACGGGGTTTCCCAAGGGAGAGAAGACTGCTGATTCAGTAAGCAAAAAACGGGGACGGGAAGATCACGGGCCTGCCGGAAAATATAAATCGGCAGCAGAGAGAACGACCAGGAAAAAGTCCACAGCCGGCGCACACACTAAAAAGAAGACGGGCCGCAAGATCAAAGTCCGTAAGCCTGCAGGGGAGGTTGTGAAGAAAAGCTCTCAAAGGACCGGGTCCGAATCCGCACTGAGATCGTATACCGTCCAGATGGGCGCTTTCCCGACCAGAGAGGGAGCTGAACAGTTGCAGCAGAGTCTGAAAGCCAAGGGATATAAGCCGTATATTGCTGCCGGCGGCGGGGACGGCTATTTCAGGGTCAGGGTCGGTTCGTTTAACACTAAAAAAGATGCGGAACGAAGTGCAGCCGAGCTCTCTATGCAGACAGGGCTGCAGAATTTTGTAACGATAAAATAAAATTAGTAACGAGTGATGAGCAGCAAGCGACGAGTTTTCGGATTGCTTTTGATTTTTCAACTCGTTGTTCGTTGCTTTTGACTCGTCACTTTTTGTTGTGGAGGTAACTACGAAAACCATAGAACTTGTGCTCGATGAGGAGAAGGAGTATCCTTTTCTTCACGGCGGGATTGACAAGACACTCAAGGTGATAGAGGAATCCTTTGGAGTCGCTATAAGCGTGAGGGGCGACAAGCTCATAATTCAGGGGGAAAACGGAAATATCGAAAGAGCCGAAAAGCTGATAGAGGAGATAAGGACGGTAAACAAAGGCGGCTATATCCTGAAACCTGAAGACATAAGCTACGCCGTGAGGTCCGTAGCGGAAGGCGAAGATCTCTCCGTAAAGGACCTTTTTTCGAATAACATCCCCGTCTTTTCAAAAAGAAGATTTATAATCCCGAAGACCGAGACGCAGAGGCGTTATATAGATGCAATACGCACGTATGATATCGTTTTCGGGATAGGGCCGGCGGGCACCGGGAAAACATATCTCGCAATGGCCATGGCCATAAACGCCTTCCTGACCAAGCAGGTCTCAAGGATCGTGCTGGTCAGGCCCGCGGTTGAAGCAGGAGAAAAGCTCGGCTTCCTGCCCGGCGATATAGCGGAGAAAGTAAGCCCCTACCTGAGACCTTTGCATGACGCCTTGTTCGATATGATGGAGATCGACAAGGCATCAAAGCTGATTGAGAGGGGTATTATCGAGATAGCGCCTCTTGCGTTCATGAGAGGCAGGACATTGAACGATTCTTTTGTGATCCTTGATGAGGCACAGAATACGACGCCTGAACAGATGAAGATGTACCTGACAAGGCTCGGTTTCGGCTCAAAGACGGTCATCACCGGGGACATTACCCAGATAGACCTCCCGCCCGACAGGATATCGGGGCTCGTTGAGGCGATACGTATTCTCAAGGACGTGGAGGATATAAAAATAGTACACTTTTCGGAACGGGACGTTGTGAGGCACCGGCTTGTCCAGGAGATCGTGAAAGCGTATGAGAGATATGAAAAACGGCAATCAGTCAAAGAATAGTCAGGCGCTGAAAACGAAAGGCATCCGGGAATCCCTCAAGGATTACAGGCAAAAGCACAGGAAAGATTTCTCGAAAATAGGCGTCTTGCTCATCTTGAGCCTTGCCTCAGCCGTGGTAATTCAGGAAAAGATAGGCTTTGAATATCTTACCGGGAGCTTCCTGATAACCGCGGTCATCATGCTCATCTTCTACAAGGACATACGGCGTTACAAGCCTTCCTATTTCGAAGATTACAAGATGCTGCTTCTCCTGGGGTTCCTCGTGACAGGCACGCTCCTGTCGGGCAGGATATTCGAATACCTGCTTTCAGGACTCTACAAAGGACTTGACCTCCCCGGCGGGAGGTCTTTTATTTTCGGCATCCCGATCCCGATAGGGGCAATGCTGGTCACCCTCATATTCGATTTCCATACGGCCATTATCTTCTCGTTCGTAATAAGCCTGTTAACGGGCATATGGCTTCACGATCCGTTCTATCCCCTCTACACATTTATCGGCAGCCTGACAGCCGCGTTCAGCGTAATACGCTGCAAGAGGCGTTCAGCGCTTATCAGGGGGGGCATATATGTGAGCGCCGTCAATATGGTCACCGCGGGTATTGTGCTTCTCCTGAGCGGCAGCCTGTTCGCCCCGACCGCGCCATCCGCCTTTTTGTTTGCATCCATATCGGGAATTATGGTCGCTGCCGTGGTTTCTTTCATCCTGCCTGTTATCGAGTACCTATTCGGGATTACGACCGATATAAGCCTCATCGAACTGCTGGATCTGGAGCAACCCTTGATGCGTAATCTCATGATAGCTGCCCCGGGCACCTATTACCACAGTGTCATTGTGGGGAGCCTTGCGGAGGCTGCGGCGGAGGCGGTCGGCGCCAATCCTCTCCTTGCGAGGGTAACCGCATATTACCACGATATAGGAAAGCTGAAGATGCCCGATTATTTCGTGGAGAACCAGAAGGGCGCGCCGAGCAGGCATGATAAACTGGCCCCCCATATGAGCAGCATGATCATTATCTCCCATGCCAAAGAGGGGGTCGAGCTTGCAAAACAGTACAAGCTGCCCAAATCGGTCATCGACATCATACAGCAGCACCACGGCACAAGCCTTATAGCGTTCTTTTACCAGAAGGCCCTGGAGCAGCAAACAGCCGATAGTATTCCGTCGCAGGCAAATTACCGTTATCCGGGCCCGAAGCCGCAGACAAGGGTAGCGGCGCTTGTAATGATGGCTGACGCGGTCGAGGCGGCCTCACATGCCCTTACCGATCCGACGCCTGCAAGGATTGTGGCCCTGGTGGAAAAGATCATCAATAATATCTTCCTGGACGGCCAGATCGATGAGTGCGAGCTCACGCTGAAGGACATATCGGAGATAAAGAAACGGTTCACCTATATCCTGACCAGCATCTTCCACAGGAGAATAGAGTATCCTGAGTTCAGTACAAAGGGCACGGCGCATAAGGCGGACAGGGCGGCAACTGAAACAGGCGCCAGAATATCCGCAGAAAAAAATTCACCGGCGGCGGTATCTGTACAGGGAAATGGAAATAGTAATAAAGGACAGCCAGAAGCGGGTAAGAGTCAATCACCGGAAAATAAAGAGGATCCTCGGGAAAGCACTCAAATACCTTGAAGGCAGTAACAAGTTACCAGTAACGAGTAACAAGTTAAAGAATAAGAAAGAATCCGAAAACTCGTCACTCGAGGTAAGTGTGCTTTTCGTAAGCGACCGGAGGATGCGGACCCTGAACGTTACCTATAGAGGCATTGACAGGACGACCGATGTACTCTCGTTCCCGCAATACGACAGTAACGAGCTCAATCAGAAACCTTCCGCAAACTCGCTACCCGTTACCCGTCACCCGTTACTGCCGTTAGGAGATATTGTGATAAGCCCTGTGAAGGCGAGGAGCCAGGCCGGGGGGCACGGGACGACCTTTTATGAAGAAGTCAGCCGTCTCTTGATTCACGGGCTTCTTCACCTGCTCGGCTACGAGCACGAAGAGAACGCCTATCAGGCACGGAAGATGAGAAAGATGGAAGAGGAACTGATCGAAAATTTAAAAAGCAAAAATAAAAATTAAAAATATCGGAATGCCTTAATTTTTTATTTTTCATTTTTTTCTTTTATCGTGGAGTATCATGCCGCTCAGAAAATGGATATATAGCGCAAATAACGCCATAGAAGGCATTCTCCACGCCGCGCGGACGCAGAGGCATCTGAGATACCACCTCTATTTCGCCTCGGCAGCCCTGTTCCTGAGCTATATTCTCGGCGTCGAGAGGACCGATTTCCTGATAATCTCCGTTGCCGTTATTCTCGTCCTGCTTGCGGAGATGGTCAACACCGCGATCGAATATCTGGTTGATATGATCTCTCCGGAATACAGCGAGGGGGCCCGGGTTGCAAAGGACGTGTCCGCGGGTGCGGTCCTCATCACCGCGTTCGGCGCCGCGGTGCTGGGATATATCATCCTCTTTCCGTATTTCAGGGATATATTTGAAAAAGGCGTTTACGTTGCAAAACATTCAAAGCAGGAAATAACGCTCATCTCGATTATCTTTGTCCTGATACTTGTGGTTGTGCTGAAGGCTTATTACGGAAAAGGGCATCCGCTGCGCGGCGGTATGCCCAGCGGCCACGCTGCCATGGCATTTTCGTTCTGGATTGCAATCACCTACAGCACCGAAGATTTCATGGCCTCTATTCTCTCTTTTGTATTGGCTGTGGTTGTGGCCCAGAGCAGGGTATCCGACAAGGCCCACAGTACGGCGGAGGTGATCGTAGGGGCATTTATCGGCTCAGGGATTACTTTATTATTGTTTCTCGTTTTTCGTTGAGTAGGATGGGGTGAAAGCTAAAGCCCGCTGCCCGTGCCTCCGGTTGCAGGAAAAGCAGACGTTTCCGCACTGTCCTCCTGAACATTGTTTATGTTTGTCTTATCGGGCTTTTCGATGGCCTGATTCCCGGGCGGTTCCTGGCCCTCATCACCGCGCGGGTTCTCCATAACCTCTTCATATTCCGGAATTACTATCCCCCTTTTCACCATGATGTTATAAATTATTCTCGACCGGTTCGCAACGTACCCGGACGCGCTGAGGGGATTGTATTTCAACGGGTTGGGAAGCACCGAAGCAAGCCGCGCGGCTTCTTCGGGTCCAAGGGCGGATGCGGGCTTGCCGTAATAGTGGCGCGCAGCAGCCTCGATGCCGAATATGCCCTCTCCCCATTCGGCTACATTGAGATAGAGCTCAAGGATCCTCCTTTTCGAGAGTTTTCTCTCAAGCCTCCAGGTGAGGATGGCCTCTTTCAACTTCCTCAAAGGATTTTTGGAAGGGGTCAGGTAAAGGTTCTTTGCGAGCTGCTGGCTTATGGTGCTCCCCCCGAATTTAAGTTTCCGTTCTTTGAAGTCTTTCTCAACCGCCTTCTGTATCGCATCGAGATCAAAGCCCTCATGGGTCCAGAATTTGTCATCCTCGGCAATAAGAACAGCTTTGATAAGATATGGTGAAATGCGTGAAAGGGGGGTCCATATCTGCCTGACCTTTAATTTTTTCCCGGTATTGTGCCATTCCCGCTCGCGGTATTCCATAAAAGAGGTTTTCTTGATGCTCCCCTTTTTCAATCGTGATATACTTGGGAATACAAAGGAGGAAACGATTATCAGGATTATTAATGAAACAATAATAAACGGGATAACCTTTAGGGGGCCCTTAAGAGATCGTGTCCGCGACATGCAAATAACCTATTCTATTGATTTATAGTACGGTTTTTCTTTTTGTCCTGAAAATTTTAAAGTATCCGGCGACATTAAAGCAAATCCCGGCCTGAGCTGTGTCAAATTTTCAAATTTCCCTATAGGCGGGCCTGTAGAACAGGACATTTTCATTTTGGCTTGACAGGGCCTGTAGGAGGGCTTGACAAGCGTAACAGTTTTTTATAAAGTACAGGTGAATTTCCCGACAAACCCGGCGTTTGGCGCTGTTTTGAGGAAGTGAAAAGCTCTTAAGGGAATACCCGGCTCAGCAAGCATGTAGATCAAATAGATGGTAATTCTAATGCCGTAAGGAGGGTTAGCTGCTATGTGTCCGTTTTTCAAGCCTAAACATTATGGGGTTTGCGTTGCACAAGGGACCTATATCCCGAGCATGGTCGAAAAGGAAAGCTACTGCCTGGCCGCGGATTTCAGGTCCTGTTCATTCCATTACGAAAAAAAAGCCGGCAGGATAAAGGTAATGTACCATAACGGCACTCTGGGTACCGTTGAGGGTTTTGTGCTCGATGAATTGATAGAAGAGGCTGAGATCAAGAAATTCTGCCGGGTAGACGGGTGGGTCAATCTGGGGTGTGATCCGATACGGGTTAAGCATGAAGGCGATTACAACGGACCCGAAAAACGGAAGCTCTAAACTCAAAAAACACGGCAAGCACGTATCGCGTAATCAATACGCAGCTAATCCTTCTGCGGCTTCGGCCTTTTGTTGACATCCAATACCTTCTTCCTCAGCCTGACGGATTGTGGAGTTATCTCGACAAGCTCATCCTCCTTGATGAACTCTATGGCCTGCTCCAGGCTCAGCACCTTGGGCGGAATAAGCTGCAGCGAATCATCGGAGCCTGAAGCCCGCATATTAGTGAGCTTCTTCTCCTTCGTGACATTGACGTCCAGATCATTATCCCTTGAATTTTCGCCTATAATCATTCCCTCGTAAACAGACGTATTTTCGTTGATAAAGAGGGTTCCCCTCGGCTGCAGGTGGAAAAGGGCGTAGGTGGTCGATTTGCCGGCTCTGTCCGCTACAAGCGCCCCTGTCTGCCTCTTCGACATGACGCCGTGCCAGGGCTCGTATCCGTCGAACAGATGGTTCAGAAGCCCTGTGCCTTTTGTATCGGTCAGGAACTGCGATCTGAACCCTATCAATCCCCTTGACGGAATCCTGAATTCAAGCCTCACCCTGCCGTGGCCGTTGTTTTGCATTTTCTGCATTTTGCCCTTCCTTATGCCGACCTGCTGCGTCACGACGCCGACAAACTCCTCGGGCACATCGATGACCAGCAACTCCATAGGCTCATGCAGGGCGCCGTTAACCGCCTTTGTAATGGTTTCAGGCATGGATACCGAGAGTTCATACCCCTCTCTCCTCATCATCTCGATGAGGATCGCAAGCTGCAATTCACCGCGGCCCATTACCTTGAAAGAGTCGGTATTGTCGAAATCGACCCTGATGGCGACATTGTACAGCAGTTCTTTTTCGAGCCGCTCCCTTAAGTTTCTCGAGGTCACATACTTCCCTTCCCTGCCCGCAAAAGGAGAATTGTTAACGGAAAATACTATGGATATGGTGGGCTCATCCACTTTGATGCGGGGCAGGGGCCTGGGAGTCTCGATATGCGTAATCGTATCTCCTATATTTATTCCCTCGATCCCGGCAAGTGCGACGATATCCCCGATTGATGATTCCCTGGCGTCGATCCTGTCGAGTCCCTGGAACGTGTATATTGAAGTGATCTTCATCTTTATTACTTCCCCTGTGCCGTTCACCATTGCTACAGGGTCTCCGACTTTGACAGTTCCCGAGAATATCTTGCCGATTGCGAGCCTGCCCACATAATCGTTGTAATCGATATTGGTTACGAGGAGCTGAAGGATTCCCTGTGGATCGCCTTCAGGAGCAGGTATCGTTTCAAGGATCAGATTGAAGAGGGGCCTCAGGTCTTCAGAGCCGTCTTCCATGCTCAGAGCGGCAGTGCCTCTTTTGGCATTTGTATAAACTATGGGGAATTCAAGCTGCTCTTCGGTTGCATCGAGGTCGATAAAGAGATCGTAGACCTCGTTCAGGACCTCCTGTATCCGCGCATCGGGCCTGTCGATCTTGTTTATAACGATAATCGGCGGCAGCTTCAGCTCAAGCGCCTTCTTGAGGACGAACCGTGTCTGGGGAAGGGGGCCCTCCGATGCGTCGACCATGAGCAAAACGCCGTCGACCATCTTCAACGTCCTTTCCACCTCGCCGCCGAAGTCCGCGTGGCCGGGCGTATCGACAATATTTATCTTTACCCCCTTGTATTCGACAGCGGTATTTTTAGCCATGATGGTGATGCCGCGTTCCCTTTCGAGGTCAATATTGTCCATCACCCTTTCCTGGACCCTCTCGTTGGAACGGAAAATCCCCGCCTGCCTCAGCATACCGTCGACAAGGGTCGTCTTGCCGTGGTCTACGTGGGCGATAATCGCTATATTTCTTAAGTCTTCACGTTTCATATAATCCTCACAATTCAGCCGGTGATCTCCGGTCGACAGTCGCTTATATAAGGTGGATATCGATTCCTCATGAATTATTCTGGACTGGGGAATGCAGGCTGTTGAACCGGGAACTGATATATTAACTTATTTACATATGAAAATACCATCTTAAAATATTGCCGCCGAGGAACAGGGTTATAAGCGCGCCAAGCGCCAGAAACGGCCCGAACGGTATTTTCGCCTTTCTGCCTTTCCCTTTTGCGATCATCAGGAATATGCCGACAACGGAGCCGGTAAGGCTCCCCAGGAAAGTGGTGAGGAGAACGGCCTTCCAGCCCATAAACGCCCCTACCATGGCCATCATCTTTATGTCCCCGCCTCCCATGCCGCCCCTGCTCAAAACGGCAATGAGATAAAACAGTCCACCCCCTAAGAGCAGTCCGATAAGGGAATTTTTAAAACCTACGATTGCCTGATGGTTTATGATCGCTGGTTGAAAATTTATAAAGTCTGGAATCCGGGGCCCGACATCTGCGGTTAGAAACGGGTCAGGTATAAAAAGGGATGCCCCCACGATCCCGACGATAATGCCGGGCAGCGTGATAACATCGGGGATTACCTGGAAATCCAGATCAATGAATGTTATCACTACCATGGCTGATGCAAGGGCAAGGAGGAAAGGGAGATGCCAGCCAGGACCGAAGTGTCTGAATACCGATACATAGAAAATACCGTTCAGCAGTTCGACAAGCGGGTAGCGGATTGAGATCAGTTCGCCGCAATGCCTGCATTTGCCTCTTAAAAAGAGAAAGCTTACAACCGGGATGTTTTCCCAGGGCCTGATCCTCGTAGTGCAGAGGGGACATGCCGACGGAGGCCTGACCACCGAGATATCCCGGGGCAGCCTGTAGATGCAGACATTAAGAAATGAGCCCACGATGAGCCCGAAAACGAAGGTGATTAATTCAAGATAACCGGGCATTGTTCAATACCGTTAAGGAATAGTTTCATGATACCAGCTTGCTGATTTCCGACGCCTTTTCAGCCGTCTCCTTTATTTCCGGTTCCAGTGCTTCAAGCTCCTTGATCGCGTGTGCGATCTCTTTATTGGCATAAACGTTCTTGTCCTTGCCTCTCATCTCGTAGACTTCCTCCCCGATCTGCCTGAGCAGCTTGTCCCTCTGCTTTTTCATTTCCTCGGATTTGTACAGCAATTTGAATATGGCGATCTCGATTCTTACCCGTTCGGACATCAGAGAGGAAAACCACTTCAATTTCTCAATGCCGCTATCCAGATCCTTTTTTACCCTGCTTAACATAGGGCCTCCTTTTAAGGACAGTAACGAGTGATGAGTAACGAGTTGAGAGGCTTATAATCTGTTGCTTATTACTTATAACTCGTCACTCGTTACTGCCTTTACGCTGTTTTAAACAATTCAAGTCTCTTTCCCCAGAAGTCCTCAAGGGAATTTCTGAGCCGGGGATATGCGCTGAGGGACGGGTCCTTTTCCATGAGCGAAAAGGCCTCTTTGCGCGCCGCCTCCAGCAGTTTGACATCCCTTACTATATTCGCTACTTTGAGGTCGGGCATGCCCGACTGCTTTGTGCCGAAGAATTCGCCCGGGCCGCGTATGTTCAAATCCTCTTCAGCGATAATAAACCCGTCATTGGTTTTGACCATCACGTCAAGCCTTCTTTTCGAATCTTCGGTCAAGCCGTAGCTCAGGAGTATGCAGTAAGCCTGGCTGCCGCCCCTGCCGACCCTTCCCCGCAACTGGTGCAACTGTGCAAGGCCGAACCGTTCCGCATGTATTATAATCATTAAGGTCGCATTTGGCACGTCAACGCCCACTTCTATCACCGTGGTGGATACGAGGATGTGGATAGAGCCGCTCTTGAACTCTCTCATTATCTCCTCCCTCTCGGCGGGTTTCATCCTCCCGTGGATCAACCCGACCTTGAGCTGGGGGAATTTCATCTGGAAGGCCTCCCTGCCCGTTATGGCGGCTTTAAGGTTAGTCTTATCCGTTTCCTCTATAACGGGATAGACTACATATATCTGCCTTCCCTTTTTCGCCTCGTCCTCGATGAGCCGGTAAACTGAATGCTTCTGTTTCTCATAGACCTGCCTGGTAATGACCGGGCTTCTGTTGGGGGGGAGCTCATCGATTACCGAGTAATCGAGATCGCCGTAGAGCGTGAGCGCGAGCGTCCTCGGTATCGGCGTGGCGGTCATAATGAGCGTATCCGGGTTGGTCCCTTTCTTCTTGAGGGTCGCCCTCTGCATGACTCCGAACCGGTGCTGTTCATCTATCACGATAAGGCCTAATTTCTTGAAGGACACCCCTTCCTGGATCAAGGCGTGGGTGCCGATTACAATGTCGGCATTACCCGATGAAATGGTATCGAGGCCTTTGTTTTTCCTGCTTCCGGTAAGGAGCTGTATTGTCAGCCCGAGGTCCTCCACAAGCCTGTGGATATTTATATAGTGCTGCTCTGCGAGGATTTCCGTCGGCGCCATCAATGCGGCCTGGTATCCTGATTCAACGGCGGCAAGCATTGACAGGAGCGCGACTATCGTCTTGCCTGAACCGACATCTCCCTGTATAAGCCTGTTCATGGGAACGGGCGCCCTCATGTCCCGCAATATGTCTTCAAATACCCTTTCCTGTGCCTTTGTCAGCTTGAAGGGGAGGGCGCCCAGAAGTCTGTTTATGGATCTCCCGTCAGGGGAGAAGGCAATCCCCTTTTCCAGTACCTCGCCCCTTTTAAGGGCAGCGAGGCCGAGTTGGAGTATAAAGAGCTCATCAAATGCCAACCTCTGGTGGTAAAGACTTACCCCCCTGTTAAAGTCCTCCAGGGCATCGGACGCCTCCGGGAAGTGGACATTCATCAGGCTTTCCTGCAGGCCGGGCAGTCCGAGAGCTTTAATGATTTCTGCGGGGGTGGTATCCTCCAGTGAGGATATCGAACTGCCCAGGACAGCGTGTATGATATTCCTGAGCTGTTTCTGGCTCAGCCCCTCGGTCAGCCTGTACAGGGGAACTACCCTGCCCGTATGTATTTGAACCGAATTGGCCGGTGCGGAAGCGCTGTCGGATTCATCCAGTATCTCGTACTCGGGATTGGTGAGCTCGAACCCTGCGCCCCAGTAGTTTCGCTTGACCAGGCCGTACAAAACGACTTCCTGGCCGGGCTTGAATATCCGCTTCAGGTATATCTGATTGAACCACTTTGCCTTTAAAAGCCCGCTGCCGTCGGTAATGACAACCTCGAAAATTTTCAGTCTCGGTCTTCGCGGGTTCGGCGTGACGACTTCGGCGCTTACAACCTTGCCCGTTATCGTATGGAATACATCGTATGAGAGGTGAACTATTTTTTTTGCGGAACTCCTGTCCTCGTACCTGCAGGGCAGGTAGAAGAGGGAGTCCCTTATGGTGGTTATGCCAAGGCGGGAAAGTAGTCCGGCCCTTTGGGGGCCAACGCCCTTTATATACTGAACAGGCGATGACAGGTCATGACTCATTACTCTTTGACTGTCTCGTCTCCATGATTGCCTTGTCGAGAGACTTATTCGTTTCCTCCATCTTTATCTTCGAGTATTCGGATTCGCTCAGTATCTCTATCTCCCAACCGGTCAATTTTGTCGCTAATTTTATGTTCTGGCCGCGTTTGCCGATCGCGAGTGACAGTTGCTGGTCATCGGCTATCACCATGGCTGTCTTCTCCTCTTCATTCTCACTGATCCCGACCCTGTCGACAGTCGCAGGCGTAAGCGCCCGTGCTATAAATATGCGCGGGTCCTCGCTCCAGGGGATAATATCGATCCTCTCCCCTCTGAGTTCCCTGACGATGGACTGGACCCTTGTCCCTTTCATGCCGACGCAGGCGCCTACCGCATCTACGGAAGGGTCTTTCGAAGCTACCGCGATCTTTGTCCTTTCTCCCGGTTCCCTCGCGAGCCCCTTGATAATAACGACCCCGTCGCTTATTTCGGGGACTTCCATTTTGAAGAGGCCGACTATAAAATGGGGGTCCGTCCTCGATAGTATGATGGCGGGCCCCTTCGATGTCTGCTTGACTTCGGCAAGATATGCCTTGACGATATCGCCCCTCTTCAAGGTCTCGTTCGGCAGGGTATCACGTTGTGTCAGAAACGCTTCGGTCTTGCCTATGCTCACGATATAGGTATTTTTTTCCTTCCTCACCACGGTGCCGCTTACTATCTGTCCCACCTTGTCCTTGAATTCATCATAGATAATATCCCTCTCGGCTTCCCGTACCCTCTGGAAAATAACCTGCTTGGCGGTCTGGGCCGCTATTCTGCCGAGGTCATGGAGGGGGACCGGTATTTCAACAGTATCGCCGGCTTTCTTGTCAGGAGAGATGGCTGCAGCCTCTTTAAGGCTGATCTCTTCATTCTTGTCATTTACCGATTCAACGACCGTTTTAACCTCGAACGCCTCGATAGTGCACGTCTTCGGGTCAATCTGCAGGGTTATATTGGTCCTGCCGCCGAATCTCTTCCGGACCGCGGAAAGCAGCGCCGCCTCCAGGACCCTCAACAAAGCGTCCCGTGAGATTCCCTTCTCCCTGCTGATCTGATCTATTACCATGCAAAGTTCTTTTGTCATCGCCGTTACCCCTTTTTCATCTCTATTTCAAGCCTTGCCTTCGAAACCCTGTCAAGAGGAACAAACAAATCCTTACCGTGACCCTTGCTCTCAATGTTCAGCCTTATCCACCCATCCCCGACATCGGAGATCCTGCCGATAAGGAACGTCTGGTTGTCGATTTTTTCGGTCGTAACGATACGGACAAGTTTACCTATGTTCTTTTCAAAGTCCCTTTGCTGTGTAAGCGGCCTGTCAAGTCCGGGTGATGATACTTCGAGGACATAAGGACCTTTTATCGGGTCCTCCACATCCATCAAGGCCTCGAGGCTTCTGCTCATTCTTTCGCAGTCTCCGATGGTTACCCCACCTTCCTTGTCGACAACAACCCGCACCAGGAGCCTTCTGCCCGTGCCGAGAATATCCGCACTCACAAGTTCCAGGCCCTCTTCTTCAGCTACCTGAGAGGCCAGTTTATAAACTTTTTGTTTTGCGCTATTGGTATCCATCATGCCTATTAAAACAAAAGAGTGGGACTACCCACTCTTCAAGGATTTTTCTGCTGTAAATATACTTAAAATATAACAGTTTTTGGTACAAAAAAGCAACACCATGAGGGCTTTTTCGCCCTCATGGTGTTTTTTATAAATACTACTTCTTCTGAGCGTCTGCTGGTTTCTCAGGAGCCGGAGCAGGTGCAGGAGCCGGAGCTTCACCAGGCTTCTGCTCAGGAGCTGGAGCCGGAGCAGGTGCAGGAGCCTCTGCGGGTTTCTGCTCTTCAGCCTTTTTGCAGCCAACTGCAAAGGTAAATGCTACAACGAGCAATAAAGAAAGTATTAAAGCTAAAACCTTTTTCACTATTAGTCACCTCCTTCCAAAAACATACTATAGAATAAGGTAATATTCATACCATCTAAATTATTAACATATATAGAAATCCTTGTCAAGAATAAAGTGTTTTTTCCATGTTTCCTTCACTTCCGCCTTTCAAAAACATTCGCTGCAATGACAACGAAGATGACCGAAGTTACGGCGATCACTGAGATATCGAGGCCCAGGGGAAAGTCCTGCGTGAGCAATTTTTTCTCAGGAAGCACCATGTATTTCAAAGCGTCTATACCGTAGGTCAGCGGGTTGATCCTTGTAAATATGCCGAGCACAGGGGGCAGGAGCCTGACCGGGTACATTGCGCCTGACAGGAAGAACATCGGCATAACGATGAAATTCATGATCACGCTGAAGCTTTCGAAATTCTCGTAAAATGTCGCGATGAGTATGCCGAGCGCAGAGAGGCAGAATGACAGGATTATCGAGATACAGAGGATAAAGAGGATTTGTATTATGCCGAGCTTCAGGCCGATGACGGGGAAGAGCAGCAGTATGACCAATGCCTGTATTGTCGATACTGCGGTGCCGCTCAGGGCCTTGCCCACCACAATGGAAAACCTGGAGACAGGCGCTGCCAGCATCTCCTTCATGAAACCGAATTCCTTGTCCCAGATGATGGATATGGACGAGAATATGGAACTGAAGAGGATGGTCATTCCTATTATGCCGGGGAAGATGAATTGTATGTAGGGGACCCCCATATCAGGGGACACCATTTTCGACATGCCGCCCCCGACGAGAAACAGCCAGACGAGGGGCCGGGCGAGGGTGGATATCAGTCTTCCTTTTTCCCTGACAAACTTTATGAGTTCCCGTGCAACGATAACGTATATGGCGTTAAAATCCGATCTGATCATTTGTCGAATTTTCTTCTATAAGACCGTATGGCCTCTTTAATTTCGTTCCCGCCTGATACCGCCTCGGGCCGTATGGCCTTGCCTGTAAGCTTTAAAAATACGTCATTGAGCGTAGGCCGTTGGAGCCGCACAGAGATAACCATATCGGCCAGGGTTTGTATGAGCGTAGGAATGCAGGCATCCCCCCTCGCTGCCGACAGGTAGATCTCCCCGTCCTGTTCTTCTGCATCGAGGTTCAGGGCCTCTTTTATATCTTTTATCGCTTTCCTGTTATCCTTTGTCTTCAGGTAGATGACATCGCCGCCGACCATCTTTTTCAGGTCTTCCGGCGAGCCCTGGGCAATAATCTTTCCCTTATCGATAATGGCTATTTTATTGCAAATCTCGGCCTCTTCCATGTAATGAGTGGTCATGAATATGGTGACCCCGTGTTTCTCGGGCAGCTTTGATATGAATTCCCACAGGCTCGTCCTGCTCTGCGGGTCGAGCCCGAGGGTCGGCTCGTCGAGGAACAATACTTTGGGCTGATGGACAATGCTCCTTGCCACTTCCAGCCGTCGCTTCATGCCGCCGGAAAACCGTTTCACCGGTTCATTACTTCTCTCATACAGCCCGACAAAATTCAGCGCATCCTCTATTCTCGGCTTCCTGTCATTTTTCGGGACATTATACAGATAGGAATGAAAGAGCAGATTTTCATATGCGGTGAGTTCCTTGTCGAGCGTATTATCCTGGAAGACGATGCCTATCTTCTTCCTGACTTCGGACGATTCTTTCATGCAATCGTGACCATCTATCAGCGCCTTTCCGGATGTCAGGGATAGAAGTGTGCAGAGGATATTGATGGTCGTCGTCTTCCCCGCGCCGTTGGGCCCGAGAAAGCCGAATATCGAGCCCTTTTCAACCCCGAAGGATATCCCGTCAACGGCTGCAATAGGGCCGAATTTTTTTGTTAAATTTTCTACGGTTATTATGGACATATCCTTAAGTTTAACTCAAATCGGCATAAAATGCTGCGGGAGAGATTGGAGAGAGATAAGAACCTGCGGGGGATTGTAGCGCGAATTGAGGTGGAATTGTCAAAATCAAAGAATTGACCCCATCCGATCCTTCCAGGGTTTACTTATACCACTCCGCTTTGTCTTTCGGCACGTACCAGTGGATGAAATCATACATGATGCCGAGGGGGGCTTTCTCCACACCCTTGAACCTCTTGTGGAGCACGGGAAGGGCATCGGGAACGTAAAGGAATGTGTACGGCTGTTCATCAGCAAGGATTTCGTGGATCCTGTGGTATATTTTCTTCCGTCTTCCAATATCGAAAGTCTGCCTGCCCTCTATGAGCAATGTGTCGACTTCCTTGTTTTTATAAGAGATGAAGTTGAACTCCCCCTCTTTGGTTTTTGACGAATGCCATATATCGTAGAGGTCAGGATCTCTCGACAACGCCCACCCCATGATAATGGCTTCGAATTTCTTTTTATCGATGAATTCGTGGAGCATTGCCTGCCACTCGAGTACTTTTATGTTCATCTCGATGCCGACCTTCTTGAGTTGCTCCTTGATGATCTGCGCGGACTTCAGCCTGGCCTCGTTGCCCTGATTGACAAGGACAGTGAAAGAGAAAATCCTGCCGTTTTTTTGGAGCAATCCGGAGGGATTCATTTCCCAGCCGGCCTCCGAAAGCAGTTTTATTGCCTTGTCCGGGCTGTATTCAAAATCTTTGACATTCTTGTTATAGGCCCATGATTCCGGAGGAAAGGGCCCGGTGCAGGGTGTGCCATACCCCAAAAGGACCCCGGCAATAATCTCTTTCTTGTTGAGAGCGTAAGCTATTGCCTGCCTTACACGCTTATCGGAGAATAGAGGATTCAAGAGATTGTATCCGAGATACGTGTAGCCGAAAGACGGATACCTGAACTTCTGGAAATATTTATTGAAGAAATCCGTATTTACCTGGAGCTTGTATTGCGGAGGCGTAACGCCCATGAAATCAATGCCGCCGAATTTCAATTCCAGAAACATGGTGGCCGAATCGGGGATTACCCGGAAAATAATACGGTCGATATTCGGCCTCCCCTCAAAATAATTATCAAAGGCCTCAAGGGTGACCCTCTGCCCGGTAATCCATTCCCCCATTTTATACGGACCGGTCCCTACCGGACTGCGGTTTATTTCGGGGGAGGCGAGGTCCTTACCTTCGAGCAGATGTTTGGGGATGATTCCCATGCTCCATGATTCAAGCGCCGGAGCGAATGGTTCCTTATAGGTGACTCTCACCGTATACCTGTCGGGTGCCTCGACCTTATCGACAGGACCGTAAATGCTGCTGTACGGCGTCGGTATTTTCGGGTCGGTTACCTTCTGATAGGTAAAAACAACGTCATCGGAGGTAAATTCCGCGCCGTCATGCCATTTGACGTTTTTTCTTAAATGGAAGGTGATGACAAGCCCGTTGGGACTTACATCCCATGATTCTGCAAGATCGCCGATCAACTGGATGTTCTTGTCGTATTTTACAAGGCCGTTGAAGAGATACCCGCTTATATCTCCCGATGCACTGTCCGACGCGAGGAACGGAATGAGCCGTTTTGCATCGGCTGAAGCTCCAAAGGTTATTGTATTCGGGTATTTGATCCCGGGCTCCCACGAGCAGCCCGGAAGAAAAGTGAGCAGCGTCAGTGTCAGTAAAAGGTATTTATATTTTAATCTTATAGTACTGCTCTCCTTTATCCCTGACACTAACCACTGTCACTGACACTTACTTGCTGGGCGGTTTCTGCGGTACAGGCGTTTGCGGCTGCGGCTGTAACGGCGCCTGCTGCTGCGGAACGGCCTTCTGGTCAGCGGGTGCGGTCTGCTTTATGATGGAACTGCTTTTTGTCGTAATCATTGTGAGTGTAAGGGACGTCAGCATGAAGACTATAGCAGCGGCGGTAGTGAGTTTGTTAAGGAAGGTTGCCGCCCCCCTGCTGCCGAAAAGGGTCTGGCTTGAGCCGCCGAAGGCAGCGCCTATCTCAGCGCCTTTGCCGCTCTGCAGCAAGACTACGGATATCAGAAAAAGACAGGCCACTATATGAATGATTATCAAAAGGGTTGCCAAAACTACCTCCTTATAAGGATTGATGATTTCAGGCTTAAAAAGTCCGATTCTCATTATTTACAGTTAAACTTTACAATCCTTGCAAAGCTGCCGGCCTTCAGGCTGGCGCCGCCTACAAGGGCTCCGTCCACATCCGCACAGTCCATAAGTGAATCGATGTTTTCGGGCGTTACGCTGCCGCCGTAAAGAATTCTTATATCCTGTGCAGCGCCCCCGTAAAGGGCGGAAAGCCTTTCGCGGATGTATTTATGCGCCTCCTGGGCCTGCCCTGTTGTTGCCGTCTTGCCCGTGCCTATTGCCCAGACCGGCTCGTAAGCCACTACAATGCTGTCCGAAGGTACGTCTTTCAGCCCTTCTTCAACTTCCCTTTTCAGCACATCGAATGTCTTTCCGGCCTCCCTCTCTTCGAGCGCTTCTCCGATGCAGAAAATTACATCCAGATTGTGCTTCCGTGCCGCTTTTATCTTTTTGTTTACTATTTCATCGCTCTCTTTGAAGTACTGGCGCCTTTCGGAATGACCGATTATCACCTGCGTACACCCGACATCCGTAAGCATTACCGGAGATATTTCCCCTGTATACGCACCCTTGTCCTCGTAAAAGATATCCTGTGCTGAAAGAAGTACGTTGCTCCCTTTTATAAGGGCTGCTGCAGCAGGCAGGGACGTAAAAGGCGGAGCAATGACGATATCGACATCCTGCACATCACGCACAAGCGGCAGAAACTCGTCCAGGAAGGCCCGGGTCTCCCCTGCCGTCTTGTTCATCTTCCAGTTGGCTGCTATAAAAGGTTTGCGCATCTTTCTAATTTAGCTTATTACGGCTTCCATGTCAAGCGGTTTCACTCTCGCACAGGGGCCGGGATGCAAGAGTTTTCCGTGCTCGCCGTTCTTATCTTGCATAGAGTAAAGCGTTGACTTGAATGATTACGGATAAGTATAATCAAAGTTTATGGAAGAAACCAACGAACTTGTAGAACAGCGCTTTAAAAAGCTCGATGATCTGCGCAGCCTCGGCATAGACCCCTACAGCGGGCGGTTTTGCCCGGAAGCGCATGCCGAAGACCTGAAGTCGAAATTCGAATCAGCCTCCAGGGAAACTTTGGAGGCAGAGGAGTTTCATACCTCAGTGGCGGGCAGGATTATCGCCATGAGGGATTTCGGCAAGGCCTCGTTTGCCCACATCCAGGACGCTACCGGTAAGATCCAGATATATCTGAAGAAGGATGCCCTCGGCGAAAAATATGCTCTGGTAAAGAAGCTGGACATAGGCGATATAATCGGGGTTTCCGGAAAGGTGTTCAGGACAAAGACCAATGAGCTTACTGTCGGGGTAAAGGATCTCGTTCTTTTGAGCAAGTCCCTGAGGCCGCTCCCCGAGAAATGGCACGGGCTCAAGGACATCGAGATCAGGTACAGGCAGAGATACGTTGACCTTATCGTTAACCCTGAAGTAAAGGATATCTTTGCCAAGAGGAGCGCGATTATCAAATCCATAAGGGAATTCCTCGAAGCGAAAGGGTTCATAGAGGTCGAGACTCCCATGATGCACCAGATCCCCGGAGGAGCCGCTGCACGGCCTTTCAAGACCCATCACAACGCCCTGAGCATCGATCTGTACCTCAGGGTCGCGCCGGAATTATATCTGAAGCGATTGCTCGTCGGCGGCTATGAGCGGGTCTTTGAGCTGAACAAGAATTTCAGGAACGAGGGGATTTCGACCAAGCACAACCCCGAGTTCACGATGCTTGAATTCTATATGGCGTATAAAGATTACAATTTCCTGATGTCGTTTACCGAAGAGATTCTTTCATTCGTTGCACATAAAGTGCTCGGCACGCTGAAAGTCCCTTACGGGGATGAGGTGATAGATCTGGCGCCGCCGTGGCCGAGGGTTCCCATGCTTGACGCCCTCAAGCAGAAGGGTGTGCCTGACGCCGCCATTACCGATCCCGAAAAGGCAATGGAATGGGCGCGCTCGAAGAAGCTCGATATCCCGACCGGGTCCTCTCACACCAAGGTCCTGGATGAAATATTCAAGGAGTTCGTGGAGCCGGAGCTCGTACAACCGACCTTTATAACCGATTACCCGGTGGAGCTCTCGCCCCTCGCAAAAAGAAAAGCCGGCAGTCCGGAGCTCGTCGAGCGGTTTGAACTGTTTATCGCGGCGAGGGAAGTCGCCAATGCCTTCTCTGAATTGAACGATCCAATCGATCAGAGGGAGAGATTCATGAAACAGGTAGAGGCAAAACAGGAGGGTGATGAAGAGGCCCACTGGATGGATGAGGATTTTGTCAGGGCCCTTGAGTACGGCATGCCGCCCGCCGCCGGTGAGGGCATAGGCATAGACAGGCTGGTCATGCTCCTTACCAATTCCCAGTCCATACGGGATATCGTATTATTCCCCCAGTTGAAACCGGAACAGTAAGGACAAATGAGAAATGAGAAATGGGAAGTGAGAAGTAAAAAACCGGGAGCTGAGAGTGCTTTGCCCTTTATTTCCAATTTCCAATTTCCAATTTCTTATTTGAAGTTGTTATGAACCTCCCCTATCCGTTGTTTATATCATTACGGTATCTTAAATCAAAGAAGAAGCACAGGGGCGTCTCTTTCAATACCGCCGTGTCCGTTGCCGGTGTTGCGGTGGGGGTCATGGCGCTTCTTGTCGTGCTCTCGGTCATGAGCGGCTTCCAGGAGGATCTCCAGAAAAAGATACTCGGCGCCAATGCCCATGTTGTAATACAGAGCTACAGGGGAGGAATAGAGGACTACAATGCCGTAGTCGAAAAACTGAAAGGCATCCCTCATGTCGTTTCAGTATCTCCCTTTGTTATGGGACAGGTAATGGTCTCCTCCGGCAAAAAGGCGCATGGCGTAGTCATCAGGGGCATAGAGCCCTCATTGGAATTCAGGACAACCGATATCCTGAAGCATATCAAGTACGGCAGCATCAGGGACCTCGGGCAAAAAAACGGCGCCCCATGGATAATTATCGGCAGCGAATTGTCGGCAATGCTGGGCGTTTTCCCGGATGACGACATTAACGTGATCTCCCCCGCCGGGGAGGTCGGGCCGCTCGGAATGCTTCCTAAGGTGAAGCAGTTCAGGGTCGCCGCAGTCTTCGAGATGGGCATGTTCGAATATGATACAAGCCTTGTCCTGACCGGTATAAAGCCGGCGCAGGATTTTTTCGGCTACGGCAGCGCCGTTTCCGGCGTCGAACTGAGGCTGGATGATATCTATAAGGCGCCCGCAGTCCGGGAATCCATCAAAGAGAGAATCGGGTTCCCTTACTATGCGAGGGACTGGATGCAGATGAACAGGAACCTGTTTTCCGCGCTGAAGCTCGAAAAATTCGCGATGTTTATTATCCTGATACTCATCGTGCTGGTCGCCTCGTTCAATATCGTCAGCACCCTGATGATGAACGTCATGGAGAAACAGAGGGAGATCGCCATACTGAAGTCGATGGGCGCGACAAACCGCGGCATCATGATGGTGTTCATGTCCCAGGGATTGATGATAGGGCTTGTCGGGACATTCATAGGCGTCACCGGCGGGTATATTCTCGGCAAGATACTGAACAATTATGAGCTCATCAAGCTGCCCGCGGATGTATATTACCTGAGCAAATTGCCGGTAAAGATGAAATTGTTCGATTTCATTACCGTTTCGGTTTCGGCCGTTACCATAAGTTTTCTTTCCACGCTTTACCCCTCATATCACGCGGCCAAGCTCAATCCGGTCGAGCCTTTAAGGTACGAGTGATGTTCAAGTGTTTCAAAAATATGGTATGCATTCTCGTAGTCGCCTGGATAGGGTTTGTGTCTCTTGCGGCATGGAGCGGCGGAGGAAAGATCAGGGAGCTTGGAGATAAAGCAGAGGGGCTTATGCAGAAGGGGGTCTACAAGCTTGCGGATAAGGCCGACAGCATAAAGGAGTCGGTAGGAGGGATAGCGGAAAAGGTAAAGAAGTGGTCGGGCAAGCGGGAAGGCGGGGCTGAAAAGTCGCTGGAGAATGTGAAAGAACTTAAGAAAGAGGGAATTCTCAAGAAATAAATGGATGAGCTGATAAGGGTAGAGGGGCTTGCAAAAACATTTTCAATGCCCGCCGGGGACCTCCATGTCTTAAAGGATATAGAAGCGGCGTTCAACAAAGGAGAAATGGTGAGCATTGTCGGCGCGTCCGGCGTCGGGAAAAGCACTCTTTTGCACATCCTCGGGACACTGGACCGGCCTACGGCAGGAACTGTCGTGTACAAAGGCTTATGGAAAGGCGGAGATGTTGCTCCTTTTTCCCTGTCAGACAAAGATCTTGCGGCTTTCAGAAACAGAGCGCTCGGGTTCGTATTCCAGTTCCACCACCTTTTGCCGGAATTCAATGCCCTCGAAAATGTCGTAATGCCCGGGCTTATAGCCAGGAGCCGGAACCCGGAAGTAAGCAGTAAGCAAGAATTATATGATAAGGCCGAAAGGCTTTTTGATGAGCTCGGGATTTATCAACGGAGGCTCCACAAGCCGGGCGAGCTCTCGGGCGGAGAGCAGCAGCGGGTTGCCGTTGCGAGGGCCCTGCTCCTTGACCCAAGCGTTGTCCTTGCAGACGAGCCCACAGGCAACCTCGATACGGCGACCGGCGAGGAGCTTTTCCGGCTCCTCCTGGACATAAATACGAAGCGCGGGGTGACCTTTATTATCGTGACCCATAATGAATCCCTGTCCAGAAGATGTCACAAGCTTCTGGAGATGGTGGATGGCCGGTTAAAAGTCTAATGAATGAAAGTCCAATGAATTGAATAATGATTGTAAATCAGTTATGATATACTACTTTTTAAGCGGAGGCTTGCTATTATCACATTTAAGTTGCCTGACGGTACGGAAAAAGAAACAGAAATATCCGGGCTCAAAAAATATATAGAGTCTTTGAAATCATCTAACGGCAGCCCCGTAGCTGTAAGAGTGAATGGTGAACTGAGGGAACTATCATCTCTGGAGGATGTCGGTCCTCAGTCAGTTGTGGAGCTTGTCATCCCCGGTTCAAAAGAGGGCCTGGAAATTTACCGGCACAGCACGTCGCATATTCTGGCGCACGCCGTAAAAGATATGTTCCCCGATGTGAAGCTGGCCATAGGGCCAGCAACCGAAGAGGGCTTCTATTATGACTTCGATAAGGCAGGGCCCTTTACCCCTGAAGATCTTGAAAAGATCGAGAAGAGGATGAAGGAGCTCATCAAAAAGAACAGCCCGTTTATCAGAAAGGCGCTCCCCAGGGGCGGGGCTATAGACCTCTTCAGGAAAGCGGGGGAAGACTACAAAGTGCAGCTCCTTGAAGAGATCCCTGATGAAACGGTGTCCCTCTACGAGGAGGACGGGTTCGTAGACCTCTGCAGGGGGCCTCACCTCTCAAAAACAGGGAGAGTCAAGGCATTCAAACTTCTGAGCATTGCCGGGGCATACTGGCGGGGCGACGAGAAAAACAAGATGCTCCAGAGGATATACGGGACGGCCTTTTATACGAGAGAGGAACTGAGGGCATACCTCGATTTCCTTGAAGAGGTCAAGAAAAGGGACCACAGGAAACTCGGCAGGGAGCTCGAACTGTTCAGCCTCAGCGATGAAATAGGGCCGGGGCTCATACTCTGGCACCCCAACGGCGCGATTATCAGGAAGACCATCGAGGATTTCTGGAGAAGCGAGCATCTTAAGGCGGATTATAAAATACTCTTCACCCCGCATATCGCGAAGCTGAAGCTCTGGCAAAAGAGCGGCCACTGGGACTTCTACAGGGAGAACATGTATTCACCTATGGAAATAGACGAGGTCGCCTATGAAGCAAAACCGATGAATTGTCCCTTCCACATAGAGATCTACAAGAGCGCCCTGAAGAGTTACAGGGATCTGCCGGTAAGATATGCCGAACTGGGGACTGTTTACCGGTATGAGCGTTCGGGAGTTCTTCACGGATTACTGAGGGTAAGGGGCTTTACCCAGGACGATGCGCATATATTCTGCAGGGAGGATCAGATAGAGGATGAAATACTGAATATCCTCGATTTTACGATCTTTATCCTCAAGACGTTCGGTTTTGACTCTTACGATATTTATCTTTCCACACGGCCTGAAAAGTATGTCGGGTCCCTGGAGAACTGGGAAAGGGCGACCGGCGCGCTCAAACAGGCCCTTGAGAAAAAGGGCTTGCCGTACACGATCGATCCGGGGGAGGGCGTCTTCTACGGACCTAAAATAGATATAAAAATAAAGGACGTGCTGAACCGGGCATGGCAATGCAGCACCATACAGGTCGATTTCAACCTTCCCGAGAGGTTCGATACAGTCTACCGCGGCAGCGACGGCAAGGAGCACAGGCCCATAATGATCCACCGGGCGCTTATGGGATCGCTCGAGAGGTTCTTCGGTATTCTCATCGAGCACTATGCGGGCATATTCCCCTTATGGCTTTCGCCTGTCCAGGTATCGGTCTTGACCATATCCGAAAAACATGAGGAGTACGCGAAAGAAATATATAAGGCGCTCAAGAAAGCGGACATAAGAGCCGAAATAAATCTGGAGAACGAAAAAGTAGGGTACAAGATCAGAGAGGCCACAATGAAGAAGATACCCTATCTCGTTATTTTAGGGGAAAAGGAAGCCGCCGAAGGGAAGATAACGGTAAGAAAGAGGAACGGCGAGAACATCGGGCCATTTACAATTGACGAATTTATAGAGATAATAAGAGAAGAAGTACAAAAAAAAGTAACAAGTGACAAGTGACAAGTAACGAGTTTTCGGATTCTTTTTTATCCTTTAACCCGTTATTCGTTACTGACTACTCGTTACTGAATTCACGGAGGTGAGAACATAAGCAAAGACATTAGAGTAAACGAGGAGATCAGGACGCGGGAAGTAAGGCTGATTGGTGATGCAGGCGAACAGCTCGGGGTTGTTCCTATCCAGGAGGCACTGAGGATATCGAGAGAGAGAGGGTATGATCTTGTCGAGGTCGCGCCCAACGCCGCACCGCCGGTGTGCAGGGTGATGGATTTCGGCAAGTACAAGTACCAGATGAGCAAGAAGCATACGTCACGGAAGACAGCCGACTTAAAAGAAGTCAAGATAAGGCCCCAGATAACGGACCATGACCTCCAGCTCAAGGTTAAGAACATCAGGAGATTTCTGGATGAAGGGGATAAGGCCAAAGTCACCATGTACTTCAGGGGCCGTGAGATCATCAGGCCTGAAATAGGCATGAAGGTGTTCGAGAGGCTGACAGAGCTGCTTACCGGGAAGTACAGCGTAGAGCAGCGGCCCAGGCTGGAAGGCAATCATATCACCATGGTGATAACGCCGAGCAGCAAATAGATCGATACCTCTCAAAATATATAATAGCCGGTGGTTCCAATAAAAGAGGAAAAGTGTTATAATAGACTCTTTTACATGACTGGACTGCCGGCTATGTGGTGTTAATTTGAAGAGAAAGGGAGGATACAATGCCTAAACTTAAGACACACAGAGGCGCTGCCAAGAGATTTAAAGTGACGGGCAGCGGAAAAATAAAAAGAAGCAAAGCGTATAAGGGTCACCTCCTGACGGGTAAATCCCCCAAAAGGGGAAGGAACCTCAGGAAAAGCGCTTTGGTTCCCGACGTGCAGTATGACAACATCAAAAAGCTGCTGCCGTATATGTTTTAAGAAAGATAAGAAGGAGGAACAATGCCGAGGGCAAAAGGTGGTTTTAAGTCTAAAAGATATCACAAGAAGGTTCTTGATAACGCGAAAGGCTATTACGGTGCGCGGAGTCGCCTTTACAGGATCGCATTGCAGACGGTTGACAAGGCCCTTATTGCAGCGTACAAGGATAGAAGGCGTAAAAAGCGCGAATTCAGGGCGCTCTGGATAGCGAGGATCAACGCCGCCGTCAGATCGCTGGACATGTCTTACGGCCAGTTTATGAACGGGCTGAAGAAAGCGAACATTACCTTAAACAGAAAGGCCCTCGCTGATCTGGCATACAACGATTTCAAGTCCTTCAGCAAACTCGTAGAACAGGTAGCAGAGAGAAAGTAGAAAGTAGGAAGTAAGAAGTAAATAAGGAAGAGGGCCTTCCGCTTTTACTTCTCACTTCTTACTTCTCACTTTTACTAAATTATGGTTGAAGACCTGAAACAAATATTCCTCACTGAATTAGAATCCATGGAAAATCCTGCCGACCTATTTCAACTCAGAGTCAAATACCTCGGCAAAAAAGGGGTTATAACCTCGCAATTGAAATCGCTCTCGTCTCTGCCTCCCGGTGAGCGGCCGTTTTTCGGCAAGAAAATAAATGACGATAAAAATTTTATCGAGGGTCAGCTTGATGTAAAAGAGGCGCAGCTCAGGGAAAAAGAGCTGAAAAAGCAATTGCAGGCTGAAGCGATCGATATAACGCTGCCCGGCAAGTTTACCCCCTTCGGCAGGGTGCATCCTGTAAACAGGACGCTTTCCGAAGTGGTGGACATCTTCGTAAGGATGGGGTTCAGCGTTGAGGAAGGTCCTGAGGTTGAGCTTGATTACTATAACTTCGAGGCCCTTAACTTCCCTAAAGAACATCCTGCGCGGGACATGCAGGATACCTTTTTCGTCAGCGGGGATATCGTCCTCAGGACCCATACATCGCCTGTCCAGGTGAGGGGCATGGAAAAAAGAAAACCTCCTGTCAGGTTTATCGCGCCCGGAAAGGTTTACCGGTGCGATGCGGATATAACGCATACCCCCATGTTCCATCAGGTGGAAGGGCTTATGGTGGACAGGGACATAACGTTCAGCAACCTGAAAGGCATCCTCGAGACCTTCCTTCACCAGATGTTCGGCCCTGACACCCCGGTGAGGTTCAGGCCGAGCTTCTTCCCCTTTACGGAGCCGTCGGCCGAGGTGGATATAGGGTGCATTTTGTGCGGCGGATCCGGCTGCAGGGTGTGCAAGGGCTCGGGCTGGCTTGAAATACTCGGCGCCGGGATGGTACACCCGAACGTTTTCGGGCACGTGGGTTATGATCCTGAAGAGTATACGGGCTTTGCCTTCGGCATGGGAATAGAGAGGATTACGATGCTGAAGTATTCCATAGATGACCTTAGACTCTTTTTTGAAAACGATATGAGATTCCTGAGGCAATTCTGATAAGATGCAAAATCCTGAATCCGAAACCCTAAATTCTAAACAATGCCGAAATACCAAATTCAAAAAATCAAAACAGTTGTTGCTATTGGAATTTTACTTTTGTTTAGGATTTAGATATTAGGATTTCGAGTTTGGAGTAGAAGATGCGTGTTCCTTTTGAATGGCTGAAAGAGCTGATTAATATCGGAGCAACCGCTGAAGAGGTCGCCGGCAGGCTTACCATGCTGGGACTCGAGGTGGAGGCTGCCGAGGAGATAGACGGCGATATTGTCTTCGAAGTCAATGTCACTCCCAACAGATCCGATTGCTTGAGTATAATCGGTATAGCGCGGGAGCTTTCAGCCGCATACGGGATCAAACTGAAATTCCCGGCGCATGACGTCGTGGCTGAGCCGGGGGAGCTCGATTTCAATGTGGACATCCTCGATACGGCCCTCTGCCGGAGGTACGCAGGGCGCATTGTAAGGAACCTCAAGATCGGCCAGTCGCCTGAATGGATGAGGAAGAGACTGGAGAAGTGCGGGATCAGGTCGATCAATAACGTTGTCGATGTCACGAATTATGTCCTCCTCGAATTCGGCCACCCGCTCCACGCCTTTGACCTCCGGACGATAAAAGGCCACCGCATACGGGTCGGTACGCCTGCGAGCATAAAGGGCCGGGTTGCGGAAATCGAATTCAAGACCCTTGACGGTGTTGACCGCGCAATCCCTAAAGATTCCCTTCTGATATGGGATACGAAAAGGCCGGTAGCCGTTGCCGGAATCATGGGCGGGCTCGAGGCGGAAGTAAGCGATACCACGAAGGATATCTTTATCGAGAGCGCCTATTTCGATCCCGTGTCCGTAAGGAAAACCTCCAGGGCCCTGGGACTTAAGACAGAGTCCTCATACAGGTTTGAAAGAGGCACGGACATCAAGATGCTGAAGAAGGCTCTCGACAGGGCTGCGTTCCTCATGAAAGAGGTGGCCGGCGGCTCGATTTACGGGAAGATAGATATATACCCGAAAAAATACACCCCGCCGGATATAACCGTTAAATACGAAAAGATAAACAGGACCCTGGGGCTCAAGCTGCCCAGGAAGGAAATCATCAATTATCTGAGCGGGCTGGGCTTTAAGGTCGAGGAACTCGACGGGAGCATCAAGGTAAAGCCGCCGGCCTACCGGATGGATATAGAGGGCGATGCGGATATAATCGAGGAGGTGGCGAGGACCTACGGTTACGATAGAATCCCCGCGGACCTGCCGAAGGCGGTCATCGGCATTGAGGGAAAGGCAGATAAAGGAAAGCTTTCTTATGGGAGGCTTATCGGAACATTAAAGGACTCATTCCTGAGGACAGGCTTTACTGAAGTCGTCAATTACAGCTTTATGGGCCTGCAGGACCTCGATCTCCTCGGTATCGGTGACGAGAGGAGAAACGTGGTGCAGATAAAGAATCCTTTGAGAGTAGAGGATTCCTTTATGCGCACAACGCTTGTTCCCCAGCTTATAAGAAATATCGTGTACAACGTAGCGCACGGCAACAGGGAATTAAGGCTGTTCGAGATATCGAAGGTGTTTATCGGCCGCCCATCCGGCGATCCCGGGCCCGCAAATCCCGGACTGCCTGCAGAGCGGAATCACCTTGCCGCAGTTTACTATAAGGAAAAGGTAAAATCCCTCTACAGGGAGGAGGCCCCTGACTTCTTCATACTCAAGGGAGTGTTCGAGGCGATACTCAACGACCTGAAGGTTTACGATTACTCCTTTGCCAGGTCGAACGAGCCGTTCCTGCACCCGGGCCAGTCCGCCGATATACTTATCGAGGGCAACAGGGTAGGTTATATCGGGGCGCTTTCCCCTGATATTGTAAACCGCCTCGATATGAAAGCGCAGAAGATGTCATTCCTGGCAGCGGAGCTCAACATCGATAGTTTGTTCCCGTATACCATGCAGCAGATCAAATACAGGCCGCTCCCCAGATATCCCTTTATCGAGCGGGATACGGCAACCATAATCGATGCGTCTCTTGAGACTTCAACAATAATCAAATGGCTCAAGTCCTATCCTTCGGACTTGATAGAGGATATCTCGATATTCGATGTATTTCAGGGCAAGAATATTCCGGAGGGCAAGAAGAGCATCGCCTTCAATGTACGCTACCGGTCAGCGGACAGGACCCTGAAGGACGAGGAAATAGATGCGCTCCACCACGCATTGGTCGATTATATTCTCGAAAAGACGAAGGGACAGTTGAGACAGTAAGGATAAGACAGTAACAAGTTACCGGTAACTCGTCACTTGTTACCAACTAATGACTTTGTACCCTGCCTTCTCGACCGCGGCTTTCATATCTTCCTTTTTAATTTTAGACTCGTCGAATTTGACCGTTGCGCTGCCGACAGCCACGTCCGAGCCCGATACTCCTGCAAGGGCGTCAATAGCTTTTTTCACTCTCATTACGCAATGCCGGCAGCTCATGCCCTCGATTTTCAACGTTGCTTCTGCCATGATGAAACCTCCATATTGTTAAAGAGTTAAGCAAGTGATAGACAATTAATTATATCCAAAAAACCTTAAATCCACAAGCTCTGGATAACGCCGGACAGCAATTCTCATTATGGAAAGTTCCTGCGCCTGATGGCTTATTACCCATCTTTCAAAATGAGAATTGCTGGGTCAAAAAGGCACAGAAGCGGTTTCCGGAATCGGTTTTGTTATAATAAAAGAGCGTAGGTGATGCTTATAATTTTGAAATGGAAAGCAGTGAACTGTAAAGGTACGGGCGTGTATGGGCGATGAGTAACCGGAGGTAGTGCGGTGTTCCAGTCGATCTTCGTAGTAGAGGATGATATGAAAATGGCGAAGGTGGTAAAGGCTTACCTCGAAAGCGCCGGCTTCAGCGTGAAGTATTTTGAAAAGGGAAAGGACGCTGTTGAAGCTGCAAGGAAAGCTGTTCCGCTCTTGCTGATATTGGATTTGATGCTGCCCGACACGACCGGCGAGGAAGTCTTTATGGAGATGAAAGAATGTGGAGACTTTCCGGTGATTATACTTACATCGAGGTCCACAGAGGAAGAAAGGCTTGCAGGCTTTGCCCTCGGCGCCGATGACTATGTCGTCAAACCGTTCAGCCCGAGGGAACTGGTTTATCGGGTAAAATCGGTCTTGAAGAGGGCCGAGAAAAAAGACCTGGTGAGTGCAGAACTGATAAGTTTCAACGACGGCTTTCTGGTACTGGACGGACAGAGGTACGAGGTAAAAAGGCAGGGGCACACCGTAAATCTGACGCCGACTGAATTCAAGCTCCTCTACACCCTCGCATCCCATTCGGGCAAAACATTCACAAGAAAGGAGCTTGTCGAGGAAGCCCTCGGCTATCAATTCGATGGGTATGAGAGGAGCATTGATGCTCACATAAGGCACATCAGGCAGAAAATCGAGGACGACCCTTCCGAGCCGCAACTCATTCTCACCGTCTACGGCGTAGGATACAGATTCTCAGGGAAGAGAGATGCATAAAAGCCTGTGGATAAAGTTTCTCGTTCTCCTCATCACCGTCTCGGCCATCTCGCTTTCTGCCGCCCTGCTCCTTCGCGAACTCATGATCGGGGACTTCCGGGAGTACCTGGAAGGAGAGATGGAGGATAGGGTCTACTGGGTTATCGCCGACCTTGAGAATACCTATGTGAAATATAATGGATGGAAAGAAGACATCATTATTGAGGATACCATCTGGGCGTTGATGCTCGGCCTTGAGATAAAGATAAGGGACGTAAATGGCGCGGTAATGATGGATACAAAAGAGGCTATTGCCACGCTTCCCAAGTTAATGGAGAAGAGAGTGCCGGCGGTTTCGCAGTTCAAGGCATCCGGAATGGCCGGGGATTTTAATCCATATCCCTTATTTCTGAAAGGAAAGGAGATAGGCTCTGTTGAAGTCAGATTCCTGAGGCCCAGAAAGGAATCGGTCTTCATTGAGAGGTCGAACAGCTTCCTCCTTATCTCTCTTTTTGCACTGGGTGGAATTGCTTTGGTTCTGAGTATTGTTTTCTCAAAAAAATTAACCGACCCTATAAAAAAACTCACCCTTGCTGCAAAGGCTGTCAGTAAAGGCGACTTCAAAAGCAGGGTCGCTATCTCAAGCAGCGGCGAGCTGAAAACACTGTCAGACACCTTCAATATGATGGCTCAAAGCCTTTATATGCAGGAGACGCTCAGGAAGAAACTTATCTCCAATGTTGCCCATGAACTCAGAACTCCCCTCGGGGTCGTAAAAAGTGAGCTTGAAAGCATGGTGGATGGAATATACCCGATCAATAAGGAAACCCTTATATCCATGGATACGGAGATCGACAGGCTGAAGAGCATTCTCGAAGGCATTGAGGATCTTTTCGAGGCAGAGGCAAGCAGCCTCTCCCTTAAGCTGAGAGACATAGGAGTTAAGCCCTTCTTGATGAACATA
>JAMCVZ010000015.1 GCA_023476565.1 Nitrospirota bacterium | reverse complement strand
GACTATATCGCCCAGGGCGTCCTGTGCATGATCGGTTATCCCTATTGTCGCTTTCTTGCCTGATACTTTGACCCATGTGTGTTCTTTGTGATATCTGAGTTCTTCAGGATTCATAGCTTTCCTCCCTAACAATTATTTATAACAATTTTAGAATTTCTTAACATAGTTTTCATGCTTTGTCAAGGAAAATGAATATACCGGGAGACAGATACCGGAGCCGGGATATCCGTTTGCAGAGTCGGGTTGATCCCTGTAAACACAGTCCTTTTGCTTATATGGTGTGATGAATATGGTTTACTGAAAAAAATTTCGGCCCGCTGCAGGTCCCTCCGTGTAATACCTTACTTCGGTACTGCATCCCGGTGCTTTATCTCTCTTCGGCAGGGGTAAGTTTCCACCGTGTTCAGTCGGTATGTTATCATAAAAAATATGGAAATAGCCAAGAATAAAGTGGTCCTTTATCTGAAGATGATAAAATTCTCACACTCTGTTTTCGCCCTGCCCTTTGCGTTCACCGGCGCGCTTCTGGCCGCTTCGGGCGTGCCGCCTGCCGGGAAGTTATTCTGGATAATCGTTGCAATGGTCAGCGCGCGTTCCGGTGCGATGGGATTGAACAGGATAATAGACCGGAAGATCGATGCTGAGAACCCGAGGACCGGGGGCAGGGAGATTCCGTCGGGAAAGATAAAGGTCAGGGATGCCGCGGCTTTCACCGTTGTATCATTTGCCGTGCTGATCCTTGCAGCATACAGGCTCAACCCGCTCTGCCTGAAGCTTTCCCCGCTGGCGCTCTTCGTTCTGGGACTTTATTCCTATACAAAAAGGTTCACCTGGATGTCCCATTTTGTCCTCGGCCTCTCCATCTCTGCAGCGCCCCTGGGGTCATGGATTGCGGTAAGGGGCACGTTTGATGCCGGGATACTTCCTTTGAGTCTTGCGGTGATATTCTGGCTGGCCGGTTTTGATGTCCTTTACGCTTTACAGGATATGGAGTTCGACAGGAGCCACGGGCTTCATTCCATTCCCCAGAGGTTCGGCGCGCGAAATGCGCTGTTTCTTTCACGGGTATGCCATTCCATGACATGGCTGTTGTTAATCCTGACCGGCATCCTTTTTCATCTGGGCTTTGCCTACTGGCTGGGGATGGCGCTTATTGCCGGGCTGCTCATTTATGAGCATTCCCTTGTAAAACCCGATGACCTGAGCAAGCTGGATATAGCGTTTTTCAACATGAACGGATATATAGGCATTACCGTGTTTTTGTTTACGCTGGTCTCATTAATTTAAGTTGCACATAATTAAGATGCCGATAAAGGGGAGGTTGACGAAATTCGAAATCCCAAACACTAAATTCTAAACAAATTCAAAATTCAAATATTCTAAACCGTTTTGAGTTTTGATCATTCGAAATTGTTTAGGACTTCGATATTAGGATTTAGGATTTAAAACGGAATATTATGAAAAAAGTCGATTACATTATCTGCGGCGATTATGTTTTGACAATGAATGAGAGGCTGGATGCCTTTCATGACGGAGCAGTGGCTGTTAAAGGCACAAGGATAGTTGATGTGGGCAGCGCAGAAGCTGTCTTGAAGAATTTTTCCGCTGGGAGGACCATCGAAGGCAAGGGGAGGGCGGTGCTCCCCGGGCTTGTAAATACCCATACACACGCCCCGATGGTCTTTTTCAGGGGTCTGGCGGATGACCTTCCTCTTAAAGATTGGCTCGAGAAGCATATCTGGCCGGCAGAGGACAGCCTGCTCAATCCTGGTTTCGTCTATGATGCGACAAAGCTTGCCTGTCTTGAAATGATAAAAGCGGGCATCACCACGTACAACGATATGTACTTTTTCGGAGGGAGCTCCGCAGCGGCCGCAAAGGAAATCGGCATCAGGGCATTCCTGGGGGCCGGCATTCTCGATTTCCCGGGCAAGACCGCACAGACCCCGGACGAATACCTCGGCAATGCCGAAAAATTCATCCTCGACTGGAGAGGAGAGGATTTGATTACGCCCTGCCTGGCGCCTCATTCAGCATATGCATGCGGACCCGGGACTTTGAAGAGGATAACGGAGCTGGCTGAGCGGCTTGGTGCGCTGGTCAGCATACATTTGTCTGAAACCGAATGGGAAGTAGGGGAAATCCTCTCCCGGTACGGCAGGAGACCCGTTGAGCACCTTGACGCAATCGGCTTTCTGAACCAGAGGGTCCTGGCTGCGCATTGCGTATGGCTTAGTGATAGTGAGATAGCTGTGCTCGCCCGGAGGGGAGTAGGGGTCTCTCATTGCATTGAAAGCAATCTTAAGCTTGCATCGGGAATTGCGCCTGTCCCTGAAATGCTGAGAGCGGGAATAAAAGTTACCTTCGGCACCGACGGCGCCGCGAGCAACAACGACCTGAATGTGCTCGGCGAGATGTCTACCGCCGCAAAGGTGCATAAGGCGGTTGCAAAGGACCCTGCAACTCTCGACTCAAAGACAGCGCTTCTGATGGCGACACGGTGGGGGGCTGAGGTCCTGGGCATCGGTGACAGGGCCGGCAGTCTCGAAAAGGGCAAGCTGGCCGATATGATAACCGTCGATTTGAAGAAGCCGCACCTCACCCCGGTGTACGACATGTACTCTCATATGGTTTACGCTGCAGCGGCATCCGATATAGATACTGTGATGATAAACGGCAGGCTGGTTGTCGACAGCAGAAGGCCTGTCACCTGCGATGAAGAGAAGATAATGCAGAAAGCCTCTGAATGGGGGAAAAAGATAGCCGTATATAATTCAGGGCCCCGGCAGGTAAATTAAAAAATCAAAAAGAAAAATTTAAAATAGAGGAACTTCTTAATTTTTTTATCAGGCCCTGCAATTCTCTTTGTCCCATGTTTTTCAATAAGCTTGCCCGCTGTATTTGTCCACATAAGATTATGGTAGAATAGCCTGCTAAGGGGGCGGGCGGGTTTTGCCCGATTCTATTTCTGTCTATGAAAAAAATCAGGGTTGGGGACCTTCAGGAAGGCATGGTCATTGCCGCTGATGTCTTTGAGGCAGGTTCCGGTGTGAGAATCCCTTTTATAAGAAAGGGGGTGGCGCTTAACAATAACTATATATCCAGGCTGAAAGGCCGGGGGATAGGTTATGTTCTCATTGAGACGCCGCAGGGATACAGGGGAGCGCCGGGTGAGGTCTTGACCCTGGACGCCGTTCATGAGGATATTCTTTTCGACGGCAAGGTCCAGATAAACGGGAAGGTCTCGTCCCAGGTGAAAATAGAGGCCGGCGAAAGAATCGTCATTGAGGGGGATGTCGGCGAAGGCTGCATATTCCTCAGCGCCAAGGGCGGAATTATGATAAAAGGGTCAGTATACGGGACCAGGGAGGAGCCTGTGAGAATCGATGTGTCCCAGAATATCCTCATACACGATCCCGCTGGAAGCTCCGTGAACTTTGCCGATATCAAGGCGGGCGGAGACATAAGCATCTCGGGAAATATCGGCGACAGCTCGGTCTCGGCACGGGGCGGGATAGTGGTAGACGGCGCTGTCATGCGCTCGCAGGTGCTCTCGCAGGTCAGGATAAAAATAAGGGATTGCGGTGATAAAAACCTGGAGCCATGTGTGCTTATGGTCAAGCCGTTCGAGTGCCGCGAGCTCTCGCAGGAGATCCTCAAGCTGGATTCAGGATTATCGGAGCTCCTCAAGGAAAGGGAGAGACTTCAGAATGTAATCGACCTGATCAAAAAACTGGGGAGGGACATCGAGCAGCTTACCCAGGAAAAAAGGATCGAGCTTGCTGCGGGGGTGAAGAGGTTCAGGGAGATAGAAGGAGAGATAGTGTCCTTCCAATCGAAAAAGGCGGAGGTCAAGAGGGAAATGGAGCAACACCTGGGCATAAAGAGAATTATGGTTGCCGGCAGCATATACCCGCGTACAAAGATAACCATAGAAAACAGCAGCGTGGAAATGGCAAGCAAGGAGTTGGGGATTGCGTTTTACGTGAAGGACTTTAAAGTCATATCGTCACCGTATTCCGGAGGCTTGTAGGGGCATGGGGATTAAGCGTTTGCCGTACCTTTCCGGAAGAGGATATATGAAAATAATTTTGCACCGTATATAAACCGGGATGGAGGCCTGAAAGATGAAATTTACAAAAAGCATAGGGTTCAAGATGGCAATGGCCATGACCGTGGGGCTTTTCGCCGTTATCAGTGTATTTTCTCATCTGAGCGTGAGGCTGTCGGAGAGAGAGCTTTTAAAAATGGCGAAAATCGAGACAGCCAAAGACGCCGACAGGGTGGTATCCGAGAACAGGCGGATATTGGTGGTATCTGCAGCGGCTACGCTCCTGGCGGCGATTCTCATCAGCAGCGCGCTTTTTACAAGATTTGTGAAGAGGCCGATCAACCGGTTGCTTGTCAATATGGATAAAGTTGAAAAAGGAGACCTCGACGCATTGACCGGCGTCAAGGGAGAGGATGAGATCGCACGGCTTAACGAGAGGTTCGGCACGATGGTTGCCGCTGTAAAGAAAAGCAACCTGAAGATAAAAGAGCAGATGGACGAGTTTTTGACGCTCTTCAACGTAGGCGAGATACTCAACAGGAGCGATTCCATCGATGAGGCGTCCAACCTCGTCCTTGACGCCGTCAGCATCGGGTTCGGTGCGGAGGAATGCGCGATTATGGTTATTGATGGGGCCGGAAGAGTGCAGATGAAGAGTTTCATCGGCATGGACGAAGGCAAAGCGGAAGCGGTCAGGGGATATATGGAGGGCATATCGGTTATGAGCTCTTTGCAGATGATCGAGCCGGAAAAATCCGGGGAGAAAGCCGGTGATATGACATCCGTCGGCGCACGGATCGAAAATGGCGAAATCCTCATCGTCCCCGGAAGCAGGGGCTCACTGGACGATTTCATAGTCGTTCCTCTCAAATCGGCTAAGAAACTGCTCGGGGTAATCACCATACACAGGATCAAGGGGAAACACATCAGGGATATCGGGCATATCGATGAAATAAAGAGGCTTTTCATGGTAGTTGCGATGCAGGTATCTCCTTATTTCTTCATAGGCATCAGTCTCGATGAGAAACGGACTATGAAGGTAAGCCCGTTCAGTTGTTTCCTGGAACTGATCAAAGGACACTTCGAGAAGGTGAGGGAGTATTACGGGGTCGTCTCTCTGGCTGTTATCAAAGTCGAGAACTATAACGACCTTTGCACATCGATGGGCGTCGACAATGCGTCTCTCAGGGTGCAGGAAGCGGGGGCCGCCATATCCTCGGCGATAGAAAAGGTCCACGATGCCACAAGGATTACGGAGATAAAGCTCGTGGTTATCCTGCCGATGATAGACAAGATGGAGGCGGCCGAAATTATCGACAGGGCGATAGCGGGAGCTGGAAGCGATCTTATTCTTAAATACAAGGTCGTCTCTTATCCGGAAGACGGCGAAACCCCGGCGCAGCTTATGTTCCTGGCTTATGTGTAACGGCTCATGCCGGTTGATGACATGACGGGCAGGAGGGGAGAACCTATCCCCCGGCCCGTTATTATGGTACTATTTCTAAAAGGATGAACTTTGCACCCTGCTTAAGCGCACCGGCACAGGTGCAGGGAAAACGGACTGGTTCAGATATTCACCTGTATTTTCCCGGAACGGCCTGAAGAACACCTATGAACAAGAACACCACTGCAATGATAAAATCATCAAGGATTCTCATCTACAGGCTTTACGACGTTGCCAACGAAATCAACCTCTTGAAAGTTGAAGATAAGCTCAAGGAAGCTGCCAGAAGACTCAGGATCGAGAGGAGGCCCTTCAGCAAGGCCTTTGAGTTTGCCAACCCGCCTGTCGGTTTTCAGCTCAGAGGCGCCGAAAAGGAAATCAGCGGCAGAAGGCTCAGGATCAACGTCTACAGCAAGGCTTACGATTACGGTGTTGTGAGCATCATACTGGAAATCTCCGTCGCGGACATCGATCTGCCGTCTTTTGAAAGGCTTGCATTGTCTCTGGAAGACAGCAGGGATATCGATGAGGAATGCAAAAGGCAGCTCAATCAGGTGCTCCTGATCCTGGGTGACTCGCTGGTTATGCCCACGGTGAGCAGCTTCGAAGAGGATTACATGATCTTCTTTATAGAGTTTTTCAATGCCGAAATCGATATAGACGACTTCCTCGATAATTATGACATTTCGAAGCTGATGCTTTACGAGGAAAAGGCGCTGTCGAACCGTATCAGGAACGAGCTCATGTCGGCGCGGTTCTCATATTACAGAAACGACTGCGTTGTATTAAACTGGGACAATGCCCTTATAATAGAACCTTCGGGGAGTATGGAAATCCCCGATATCCTCGAGTTTGCCAATGCCCAACTCCTTGAGCTCAGATATTATGACCATATTATGAGCAAAGAGTTGGGAGCCATATACGACAGTATCTCCTCCAAGGGTGCTCTTTCCATATGGAAGATCAAGAAATATGAAGAACTTGCCGCCAAGGTTATGAAGACCATTACCGAGTTGACCGATATAACCGAAAAGATAGACAATTCGCTTAAAGTGACAGAGGATGTGTATTACGCAAGGATTTATATGGCGGCGTTAAGGCTGCTCAAGGTGAAGGAATGGGAAAGCAGCATAAGAAGAAAACTTGATATAGCCTCCAATGTCTATGACATGCTTTACAGGGAGATCGCCAATAAGCGGACCGAGCTGCTTGAACTGACGATAGTTATACTGATTATACTCGAGATCTTCCTCTTTTTTATCATGAGGTGATCGGATTCCATCTCGATTGAACAGGTTTGTTATGATAAAATAAAACTGCACTGTTGCGCACCTGCAACTGCCGCTGTCGACAAAATTGCCGTGCAACACCCGGTTTGCCTGTGTCCGTAAATTTGATAACCTGGAGGATTGATGGTTAAAACATTCGAAAACGCCGCCTCATGCTGGAAGGCGATACTGTCCGATGTTTCAAAAAACAGGGAGTTACTCGCGGTAATTGAGGAATTCGCGCGTGAAAATACAACGCCTGCAAAAGTGGTGTTCGGTACCTCGGGCTGGAGAGGGGAGATCGGGAGCGATTATACCTTCAATAACGTGAGGATTGTGACAGCGGCGATTATCGAGATGTTCAGAAGCAATGATCGCTCCACCATGCAGGCTATGGGAGTAGCCGGTTTTGAGGAGATGAGAAGGCGCGGAGTCATTGTGGGCCATGATAACAGGTTCCTCGGCCGTGATTTTGCCATGGAAGTTATCGGAAGACTTCAGGGAGAGGGCATAAAAACCTGGTACGCCGGTGAAGCAACCACCCCGGAATTCTCAGCGGGCATCGAAATGCTGCATGCAGCGTGTTCCATAAACCTTACGCCCTCGCATAACCCCGCCAACTATGCCGGGTTCAAATTCAATCCGTCCGACGGCGGGCCCGCAGGTACTGAAATAACGTCGAAGATCGAGGAAATAGCCAACGGGATGATGGAGGGGTCAACGGTATTACAGCCGATAAAGCCCGAATGTATTGAGATGATCGATCTGACCGGGAGCTATCTTCAGTTCATAACCGAAAGGAAGACCCTGGATATTAAAAGAATATGCGACTTTGTGAGCAGGGAGGATTGCATCATATGTATCGATAATGTGCACGGAGCTACAAGAGGAAGGATAGAGAGAATACTCGGAGCCGGTGACAGGATAATATATCTGAGGACGAATGACGATTACCTTTTCGACGGCATAGCGCCCGAGCCTTCCGGGAAGAATATGGAGGGGGTGGGAAGGATTTTAAAGGAAAGCAGTGCGAAGTTCAAGCTCGGCGCCGTTATGGACCCGGACGGGGACCGTATACGGCATGGCGACGGCACTATGCAGATACCCATGAATTATTTCGGCGCCATGGCGTTTCATTTCCTGCATGTATATAAGGGGATTAACGGGGTTGTCGCGAAATCGGTGGGCACGAGCAATTTTGTGAACGCTATGGCAGAGCGGCTCGGCGTGCCGGTAAAAGAGACAAAAGTCGGATTTAAGAATTTCAGGCCTTATTTATTGAGGTCATCGAGTGAAAGGGCGATTGTCGCCTTCGAGGAGTCCGACGGCATTTCCGGGTTCAACAATACGCTTGAAAAGGACGCATTGTTCGGTTTACTCCTGGCAGTTGAGATGGTCGCCACCACCGGTAAAAACCTGGGCGAATACCTTAATTCCCTGATGGACGAATTCGGCCATTATTATCCTGACCGCTCGGGGATTACGGTGGACCGCTCCCTTGTGGGAGAGCCCCTGATCAAAAAGCTCTCGGTTATAAGGGAGCATTACAAGAAGGGGACGGTTACTCACATTGGCGGCGAGAAAAGGACGGTTGAGGAAGTTATAACCGTTGACGGCACAAAAGTGGTGTTTGACGATGGCTCATGGCTTATGATAAGGCCGTCCGGCACTGAGCCGAAGGTCAGGTTTTACATAGAATCGAGAACAGAGGAGGGTAAAAGGGCGATTTTTGAAGCAGCGGAGAGGATGACGAGAGAAGCTCTGGGAATGTAGAGGGAGACGTTATCCTACATCTCCCTTCTCCCCTCGATGGATTTGGTGAGGGTTACTTCATCTGCAAACTCGATATCGCTTCCGATCGGCAGGCCGTAGGCGATCCTCGTAATTTTCACGTTGAGCGGTTTGAGCACCTCTGTAATATACCGGGCGGTAATTTCCCCCTTTGTATTGGGGTTGGTCGCCAGTATTATCTCCCGGACATTATCCGACTGCACCCTCCTGATGAGCTCGGTTATTTTCAACCTGTCGGGCGTTACGCCGTCAACGGGGGAGAGTGCACCCAGAAGCACATGGTAGGTCCCGCGAAAACTCCGTGTTTTTTCCACCGCAACGATATTGCTCGGCTCTTCGACGACGCATATCGCACTCCTGTCCCTTGACTGGTCGCTGCAAATCCCGCACGGATCGGTATCGGTGATGTTGAAGCACACGGAGCAGAACCTGCCCTTGTCTTTGACATCGATAATAGCGCGGGCTATTCCCTTTGCCTCCTCCGGAGGCATGGCCAGGACAAAAAAGGCGAGTCTCTGAGCGGTCTTCCTGCCGATACCGGGCAGTTTGGTGAATTGTGTTATAAGATTCTCTATTATCCCCTGTGTCATAAAAATACTATAAACGATTATTATTTTCCGAAAAGGTTGCCCAGTCCGCCCATGCCCGGTATCTGTAAGCCCATGGTGAGCTTGGACATTTCATCATTGACCATTTGCTGGGCCCTCCTTAAAGCCTCGTTTGCCGCGGCGAGTATGAGGTCCTGGAGCATATCGACGTCATCGGGGTTGACCACATCCTTTTCTATCTTTATTGAGATCAACTCACCGCCGCCGTTCGCCACTACGGTGACCATTCCTCCGCCGGCGCTTGCTTCTACGGTCTTCGTCTTCGCCTCCTCCTGCATTTTCTGCATTTCGGCCTGAAGCTTTTGTGCCTGGCGCATCATATCTCCGAGCATCTTTTTAGACATTATCTCCTCCTTTTTTGGTTATCGGAATCACATCGACTATTCTCCCTTCAAAGAGTTCGAGGGCCTCTTTTACCAGGGGATTCTGCAGCGCCTTCTCTTTCAAATCCTTTCTGCTGGGCCCCGCCGATGTTTTGGCGGTCTCTATTTTTAAAGGTATATCCCTTCCCGATACCTCCACGATTGTTTTTCTGATTGTGGGGAGGTTTTCTTTCACGGATTCGGCATGTATGGACAGGCCGCCGTTAAACACTATCCTGATTTCGTCATTATCGAAGGAAAGGGACCCCTCTCTGATTTTGCTCGCAAGCGGATGATTTGTGCTGTCAATCCTCTCGATGGCGGCATTCCAGATGTCCGGTACCGGGGCGTCCTCTTTGCACCGGAGCGCCCGGGCCCCGGAAGCTGCCGCCGCCGTATCGCCAGCCGCCCGTTCTTCCATATCCGTTTTTTGACTTTCATGCGCTTTCCCGGTCTCCTGCCTGCCGCCGGAAGGCTGAACAGCAGGCCGGTGCGTTTGAAGGGGCTTTACAGGCGGTGATTCCTGCCCGCCTGCAGGCCCAGCGCCCTGAATGATCCGTATCGCCTCGTTTACCGATTTGAGATGGCTCAGCATGCTCAGTCTGATAAGGGTCATCTCAAGAGATATCCTCGGGTAGTAGGCATTCCTGATGCCGGGTTCCGCTTTTATGAGTTCCGACAGCAGAATGGCTATATGCTCTTCAGCGGCCGTGTCTTTTATGCTGTTTAACGAGGCCGATTCTTCCTCGCCCAGGTCGATTATCTCTTCGGTGTTGCCGGCAATCTTTGCGATCAGGAGATTCCTGATGAATTGCAGCAGGTCTCTTGTAAACGCTTTCAGATCAGTACCCGTATTGGTGAGCTCCGAGATAATGCTGATTAAGTCTTTTCTCCTGCCTTCGATAACCGCTGCCGAAAGCCTTGAAAGGGTCTCCACGTCTGTAATCCCGAGCAGGTCCTTGACCTCGTCGGCTGTTATGTCCTCTGAAAATGACGCTATCTGGTCCAGAATGGTCAGTGAATCCCTCATACTCCCGTCCGCCGCCCGTGCTATCATGTCGAGCGCGGCACCTGTGATCTTTATCCCCTCGGAGCCGGAAATGGAGCCCAGCCTCTCTTTGATCTTTTGTCCCGGTATCCTTCTGAACGGCAGATGCTGGCATCTTGAGAGGACCGTGGGAGGTATTTTTTTCGGCTCAGTGGTTGCCAGTACGAAGATCACGTGAGGGGGGGGCTCTTCAAGGGTTTTTAAAAGGGCGTTGAATGCCGAGGTAGACAACATATGGACCTCATCAATGATATACACCTTGTAGCGGCCCCCGGATGGCCCGTATATCACCCGCTCCCTCAGATCGCGGATGTTATCGACCCCTGTATTGGATGCGCCGTCGATTTCCAGAACATCTATTGACGAGCCGTCCGAGATTGCTGTACATGAGTGGCACGTGCCGCACGGCTCGGGCGTCGGACCGTTAACGCAATTCAGGGCCTTGGCGAGTATCCTTGCCGTTGATGTTTTGCCCACGCCCCTCGGGCCTGAAAATATATAGGCATGGGCAACCTTGTTCTGCGTAATGGCGTTTTTCAAGATACGCGCCACATGCTCCTGGCCTATAAGATCTTCAAAGGTCCGCGGTCTCCACTTTCTCGCTAAAACCAGATAGGACATAAAACCTCTTCAAATAATAAACTCAAAGTTCAAGGTTCAAGGTTTAAACGCCGGCTGAGGCATTGGTCTTTGGACTTTGACCCTTGAACTTTGAATTCCGTTTTCTACACCCGGGGACTGGCTCTACATCAGTTTACCGTTTTCAGGTTCGGTTCAAGCAAGAATAATGTCCTCGCCTTCAACTATGAACAATAAACCGTGAGATGTCATTTATGGAGCCGGCTTGCTGCGGCACCCAGACAAAATGCTTACCGTTGCTTCCTTCCGGCCCTGGCGGGGTTCACACTTGCCTGCTGCGCAGGGCCAGCCCCCGGCTGTAGAAAACGTATGGCGGAGAGGGAGGGATTCGAACCCTCGGTGAGTTTAACCCCACACACGATTTCCAGTCGTGCACCTTCAGCCAGCTCGGCCACCTCTCCTTAACTCTACTACAACTGTTTAAGTTAATTCAAAACGGCATATAAAATCAACATCTACGGGCAGCAGCTTCCTGATTGCTTATATCAGGATGCCGATAGTATCGGCTTATACGGATAATATTTCTGTTTGCCTGTAGCGGCCGGCGGTGTACAGGGTGAGGTTTTCCGGCACAATCTCCCGATGTGTTCTGAGGGCTATGTGCGGGCTGTTGTTCTGCTCTGAGAGGTGCGCCAGGCAGGCCCATTTCAGGCCCTTGCCGGCTTTGATCAGTTCCGCGGCCTCCCTGTTGGAGAGGTGTCCTCCGGGGCCCTGTATGCGGCGTTTAAGGTAATACGGATAAGACCCGCGTTCGAGCATTTCGGGGTCGTAGTTGCTTTCGATAAAAACCGCGTCGAGCGAAGCGATTGCAGGGAATAAATCTTCAAACGCGTGCCCGAGGTCGGTCATGATGCCGAGGCGCTTTTCATTGGCGGTTATGACGAATGCCGATCCGTCGGCGCCGTCGTGCGGGGTGGGGATTGTCTGGACCGCCACCCTGCCGAATCTGAGCGCTTCGCCTGCGCGGAAATGATGGACGTCGCTTAAGCGCCCGATCCTGTGGCGCATGACCGCAATATCCAAGGTCTTCGGCGTGACATAAAGAGGCAGGCCGTATTTTCTCTGGTACACGCCTGCAAAACGGGTGTGGTCGGCGTGATCATGGGACAGAATTACGGCATCTATTTCCCGTATGTTTCGCCCGTGAGTTGCAAGTCTGCGCTCTGCATCAATGCCGCTGATCCCGGCGTCGAAAAGCAGTTTTACGCCGCAGCTCTCGACATAGATGCAGTTCCCGTTGCTGCCTGATTGAAGTGAAAACGCTATCATTGCTCTGTGTGATAATGATATGCAAAAGGTACAAATAAAGTCCACAGCGGCAGGAGCGGCAATGAAGATTGAGATTTGCTTTTTCAGGCTTTGTTGAATTTATTTCCGGGAAGCAGCAGAAAGGGAGCTGGTTCAGGAGGCTTTATCCCACCTCATGAAGGGACGTACCACATTTATTATAGCCCACCGGCTTTCCACTGTTGTGGGGGCGGACAGGATACTGGTGCTTAAGGATGGACAGATAGCCGAGACCGGAACTCACGATTCTCTGCTGAAGCTCGGCGGCTACTATTCCTCCCTGGTGCAGAACCAGACACGGGGACTGCTGATCCGGAGGGCGGACTGATCCTGCCGTAAATGTTAGGATATCAAGCTGATTCAATAGTAGAATTTAATAAAGGGGGCAAGGCATGGTGTTGTTTTGAAAATTATGAACGCATCAACTCTTAAGGAGAGGAAGATGAGAAAGATCCTTGTAGCAATCGACGGCTCACCCTGTGCATTGAAGGCCGTGGCTTATACCGCACGGCAGTTTGCCGGTGTAAGCGATGTACAGATAACCCTTTTCCATGTTCTGCCGTATGTGCCGGCCGCGTTCTGGGATGACGGGCATGTCCTCTCCGAAGAGGAGAAAGAAGTCAGGGAAAAGATCGTAGACAAATGGCTTTCAGCCCAGACCTCAAGGCTTGAGCCCATCTTTCGTGACGCAATAGAGATATTGCTCAAAAGGGGAATAGACCAGCAGCAGATAGCGGTCAGGTCGGTTTCCGACTCCTACGATACGGCCGGGAGCATCCTGGAGGAGGCAAGAACAGGGGGCTACCAGACCATTGTAATCGGGCGCTGCGGCCGCTCGCAAACCGAGCGGCTCATCATGGGGAGCGTTACTGGCAAGGTAATCGGCCACGGTACGGGGATTGCCGTTTGTGTGGTTGAATAGAGCTTCGGGATCCGGCCCTTATGCCGGTCCCCGCTTTTTTTGATGTGCGCCCTTGCGTATTCTTTCATTCCTGTCTCCCTGATTCTCTTAAAAAAATTGACTCTTTTCTCCTGAATTCATTAAACTTAAAGTTCTTAATCATTGTGCACTACCCTGCATTGTAGTAACTATCGGCACAACCAGGGGATTGCGCTTAAAAAAAAGTGAGAGGTTAAATATCATGTCTGACGAAAAAAATTTAGACAACTCTTCGAATGCCGGGCAGGGTGACGTGCCTGTTGAGCAGGAAGAGAGTTTTGCCGCATTATTTGAAAAGAGCATTAATATGCCGGAACGGCTTACCCCCGGGCAGAAGGTCAAATCCAGGGTAGTCGATATTTCCGGAGACCTTGTTTATGTCGACCTCGGCGGAAAGAGCGAGGGCATAATAGACCTGGGTGAATTTATCGAAGAGGACGGAACCTGCCGGATAAAAGAAGGTGATGAACTCGAAGCCTTCTTTACGGGGGTGCAGGACGGCGCCAGGAAATTGACGACACTTGTCCACGGCTGTCCGTCCGGTAAACTCAACAGCATCCGCGATGCGCACAGCGCGGGCCTCCCTGTAACCGGTGTTGTAAAAAGCGAGGTGAAAGGAGGGTTCGAGGTATCGGTAGACGGGATAAGGTGTTTTTGCCCGTTCTCCCAGATCGACCTCAGGAGCAACGGCACTGCAGCGGACGGCCATGTAAACAAGACCTTCGAGTTCAAAGTGCTGGAATTCAAAAACAACGGCCGCAATATCGTCCTTTCGAGGCGTGCACTGCTTGAGCAGGAAAGGCAGTCCCGCGTAGAGAAGCTCAAGGAGTCCCTCCAAGTGGGAATGGATATTGCCGCCACAGTCCGTTCCATACAGAAATTCGGCGCATTCGTCGATCTCGGGGGCATTGACGGCCTGATCCCGCTCAGCGAAATATCCTGGGGCAAGGCTGAGAGCCTCGATGGCATTGTAGCCGTAGGACAGAAAGTTACCGCAAAAATATTGTCCCTTGATTGGGACAACAACCGTCTTGCCCTGAGCATTAAGGCGACAATTCCGGACCCCTGGATCGGCGCAACTGAAAAATTTCCCGACGGGAGCAAGGTGAGCGGAACGGTTGTGCGGCTGGTGCCCTTCGGCGCTTTTGTGAACATCGAGCCCGGTATTGACGGATTGATCCACATTTCCAATTTCGGCACAGGGAAGAGAATAAATCATCCCAAAGAGGTGGTCGGGGTCGGACAGCAGGTAGAGGCTTATGTCCTGTCAACCGATCCCCGGAACAGGAAGCTTTCCCTCTCCATGCAGCCGAAGCCCGAACCCAGGCAGGCAGTTTTTCCGGCAGCGGGTGAGTTCGTCGACGGGGTTGTCGAAAAAGTCATGCCGTTCGGTATTTTTTTAAAGCTGAGCAGCGGATTGACCGGACTTATCCCCAACTCGGAAATGGGGACCCCGGCTGGCTCGGACCATAGCAGAATGTTTCCTGCAGGTACTGAAATGCAGGTGGTCGTACTGGAAGTGGATGCTGGCCGCAACAGGATAAGCCTGAGCCGCAGAGGGGTAACGGATAAAGATGAGCGTGACGAATTCAAGCGTTATAAAGATTCGACCGTGAAAGAGGAAAAATCTTCCGACGGCCTTGGCAGGCTCGGCGAGATACTGAAGGCCAGGATGGAAGAAAAGAAATTCTCCATTAACTGAACGCTTCCCGCCCGGACGCGCTGCTCTTCAAGGTCTGTGTCACATGTATTCCTGCGCTGCCGGCGGAAAAGTTCGAAAGGCCGGTCATGCCGGCAAGATGACCCGGCCGTTTATGTACAGCCTGCCCGCATTTCAATTTTCCACATCAATGGAATATTGCCCGGGGAGAAGCCCGGTATCGCCGGTAATGGCAATCCTGATGTTGAATGCTTTTTCGAGGGACACGATTTCATCTCTCTTTGTATTGATCAGGTAATTCGAGCTTTCTACAGGCAGACGGCAGCTTATCCCCTTTACCTCTCCTGACGAAACCCTGGTGTGGATATCCCTGAGGGCTGAAACGGCAACGATCTCCGCTGACTTCATGATCCCGGCGCCGCTGCAGACCGTGCATTTCTTGTTTATCGAATCAAAATACGCTGTCCTCAATCTCTCCCTGGTCATTTCCAGGATGCCGAACTTCGATATCCCGCCTGTTTCCGTATGCGCCTTGTCGGAGCTCAGGGCGTTCTTCATGCTGTTTTCGACCTCTCTCCTGTTCTTGGAGGAAGCCATATCGATGAAGTCGATGACGATGAGCCCGCCTATATCTCTGAGCCTGAGCTGCCGCGCAATCTCCTCGGACGCCTCAAGGTTCGTCCTCAGCGCCGTGGCCTCGACGTCCCCCTCTTTCCTGCTCTTGCCGGAATTGACGTCTATGGCGGTAAGCGCCTCCGCCTTGTCGAATACGAGGTATCCGTGAGAAGGCAGCGATACATACCTGTCGTTGATTTTTGCTATTTGTTCCTCGATATTGTGGTTAAAGAAGATGGGTCTCTTGTCCCTGTAATACTTGATATTGATCTTGCGCCAGGGGAGCGTCTTTCTCAGGAAATCTTTCGTGTTCCGGAACGCCTCTCCGCTGTCGACAAGCACTTCATCCACATCGGATGTCAGGTAGTCCCTGACCGTCCTTACCGCAATGTCCTGTTCCTTATAGATGAGCGCAGGACCGGAAACCTTTTTTGATTCGGCCTGTATTTTGCTCCAGAGCTTGGTAAGGTACTTCAAGTCATTTTCCAGCTCTTCTCCTATTCTGTCGCTGCAGGCCGTCCTCAGGATAAATCCCATATTATTGGGAAGCTTGAGGGCATTGAACATCTCCTTCAAACGGTCCCTGTCCTCCCTGCTCTCTATCTTCCTTGAAATGCCGACCCTCTTCTGGCCGGGCATCATGACAATATACCTGCCCGGTATGGATATGTAGGTTGTTAAGCTCGCGCCCTTTGTGTCCCTTTCATCCTTTTCGACCTGGACGATAACTTCCTGGCCTTTTGTCAGGACATCCTGGATTCTTGCCTTTTTGCCCTGTTTCTTGTTCTGGAAATATTCGGGCTGGATTTCCCGCATCTGAAGAAAACCTTGTTTTCTATACCCGAAGTCTACAAATGCCGCCTGAAGGCCCGGCTCTATCCTGACAACGACACCCTTATAGATATTTCCTTTCAGGTGTTCTCTCGAGGCCACTTCAACATAGAAGTCGACGAGCTTGCCGTCTTCGACGATCGCTACTCTCTTTTCTTCCGGGTAGAGGGCGTTTATGAATATCTTCTTTTTCATCATTCAGGGTGTCTCATGTGCATCGGTATTTTCATCTGAATCATTCTCCTGCTCTTTCTGTATTATAGTAAGCGCTTCACTCAGTAAAAGGTCCGGGTATCTGACGGTCGCCTCGATTAAGCTTGCAAGAGGATAATCGGCATAATGCCCATCGGGGAAAACGACCCGGAGAAATCTTCTTTTCAGCAGGAAACAGCGCTTGACCCTGCCGTTCTCACCGCGAATAGGAATAATCACATGCTCCGGGTCCTCTCCAAGACCGTAACGCCTTATGAGCTCATTAACCTCTTCCACAGGAATCATCCCCGGGCATCTTAAAGCACCGGCGCCGGCTGCCGTTTTCCTCCACAAGCTTAATAGCAGAGTCTATCAGAACTGCATACAGTGAAGGTCCTTATTTATATTACGGTGTTTTGCTTATATAATTCAATTAATAAGTGGCCGGATAGACAAAAACTTATATAATTCCTAACGCAAAACAAGCGCAATGGCATTGGCATGACATGCAGTGCGGCACAAGCCGCAGCCGAAACATTTGTGCGGGTCAATTAAAGCTGCGGTCTTACCGTTTACGGTCATGCTCCCTATCGCGCCGAACTGGCACGCCCCCGTACAATGCCCGCAGCCATCGCACAGTTTCTCAGCCGCCGTTGCAACATACTCAGCCCTGGCCAGGGTTTCCACGCGTATGCCGGAAAGGGTCCTCATGGCGATGCAGTCGGGGGCCGTACAATTGCAGACAGCGCCGATAAAAGGAGTAACCATGGTCCAGATGGTATGTATTGCGCCGCTGTTTTCCAATTCCTCCATCTGCTTTATCGCGTCCTCCCTCCTCAAGGATTCGAGACCCTCACCGGGGAGCTTGCCGAAATAGCCCATGTCTATATTCCTGTACCAGGCCTCAGGGCTGTAGCTGACGCCATAACAGCATCTGGCCTCCTTTTTTTGCGCAGCCCAACGGCAGGCGCACGGCATTCTGACGACGGTTTCCGCCCTGAGCACCAGGTCCCTTATTTCCTCTATGGGCAAGACTTGCCCGAAATGCTCTTTTTTCGCGCGGGTTACCATAGCGGATACCATGGAGTCGGGAAGTCTTCCTCTCTTCCTGAAGAGGGCCTCAAGGCGCCCGAGTGCAGTGAACCCGTCCCGGATAGTAGATTCAAGAAAGCCCCCGATGTACTGCCGGCGGTTTAAATCAGAGACAAGGTCCTGCGCGTAATTGGCGGCATTCTTGTACCAGATCTTCCCGTCCCCGTGCTTTGTGCAGAATTCACACATTTTCCACTCCGTAAACAGTGTCAGTGTCTTTATCGTCGAGATAAAAGCGCCTGACCGGATTCAGCTTATCGTCAAGCTCGTAAACGAGCGGTGTTCCTGTCGGGATATTCAGCTTTACGATCTCCTCATCGGATCTCCGGTCAAGATATTTTACCAGCCCCCTCAGGGAATTGCCGTGAGCGGCAACGAGCACCCGTTTCCCTGATCTGACGGATGGGGCTATCTCTTCATGCCAGTACGGCAAAAAGCGCGCTATGGTATCCTTCAGGCTCTCTGTCACGGGCAGCTCATTCTCAGGCAAATCTTTGTACCGCGGGTCATGTCCCGGATACCTTTCATCGTCCTTATCAAGGGGAGGCGGAGGCATGTCAAAACTCCTCCTCCATATGTGCACCTGCTCCTCACCGAAACGGGAGGCTGTCTCGGCTTTGTTCAATCCCTGCAAAGCGCCGTAGTGGCGCTCGTTTAAACGCCATGAACGGTGGACAGGAAGCCACATCATATCCATTTCGTCCAGCACAATCCATAATGTCCTTATAGCCCTTTTTAAAACAGAGGTATAAGCTGCATCAAAAACATAACCGTTGTTTTTGAGGAGCAGGCCCGCTCTCTTTGCCTCCTCTCTTCCCTTTTCGGACAAATCGACATCGGTCCACCCGGTAAACCTGTTCTCTTTATTCCAGATGCTTTCTCCATGCCTCAGAAGAACAAGGCGAAACATAATGCCTCCTACTGTTCGGGGTTGTAGTACTTCTTTTTCTTTTTCAGGTATTCCTGTTCGACATGTCCCCCGTAGTCGTGGGGATACTTGTACCCTTTGCCGCGCCCCAATTGTTCGGCGCCAGGATAGCTGCTGTCTTTCAGATGCTCGGGGACCTCCATGGTCTCTTCATTCTTGATATCCTCCAGCGCCGCCTCTATGGCCTTGTAGCAGGCATTGCTCTTGGGCGCCTTTGCAATATATACAGTCGCCTGCGCAAGGGGGATTCTCGCTTCGGGCATGCCTATGAATTCCACCGCCCTCAGCGCCGCCGTCGCCAGAACCAGCGCCATGGGATCGGCATCGCCCACATCCTCGGATGAGCATATGACTATTCTCCGGGCGATAAAACGCGGGTCCTCGCCTGCGTAGAGCATCCTGGCGAGATAGTAGAGGGCCGCGTCGGGGTCCGAACCCCTCATGCTCTTGATAAAGGCCGAAATAGTATCATAGTGCTGGTCTCCCGACTTATCGTAAACTAGGGCCTTCTTCTGGATGGACTCCTCTGCGGTTTCTATGGAGACCGTTATAACGCCGTTTTCACCGGGGGCTGTCGTCAGCGCGGCTATCTCGAGTGCGGATAAAGCCTTGCGCGCATCTCCTCCGGACATCTTAGCGATATGTTTCAAGGCAGCCTCCTCGGCAGCCAGCTTGAGATTGCCGAGCCCCCGCCCTTTGTCTTCAAGGGCACGGGCCACTATCTTCAAAAGTTCTTCCTCTGTAAGGGGTTTGAGCTCAAATACCTGGCTCCTCGAAAGCAGGGCCGAATTCACGTAAAAGAACGGGTTCTCGACCGTAGCGGCTATCAGTATGATGTTCCCTTCCTCAACATCGGGCAGGAGCGCGTCCTGCTGGAGTTTGTTGAACCTGTGTATCTCATCGAGAAAAAGGATTGTGCGGATGCCTTTCGCCTTTCTTGTCCGTGCGGCCTGAATCGCTTTCCTGAGGTCATCGAGCCCCGCGGTAGCTGCATTGAGCCATTCAAAATGGGCCTTTGTTTTTGCAGCGATAACTCTTGCCAGGGCGGTTTTCCCTGTGCCCGGGGGGCCGTACAGGATAAGGGAGGTGATCCTGTCGGCTTCAATCGCCCTTCTGAGGAGCTTGCCTTCACCGAGTATATGCTCCTGGCCCACGTATTCATCAAGGGTTCCGGGGGACATGCGATAGGCGAGGGGGGATGCATTGTCGGGAGCGCGTGCTGCTTTTTCCTGTCCTTCAAATAAATCCATCGGTAATTCTACCTCATGAAAATATCCGTAAGCTGTAATTTAATTATGACCGGGACTCCGCAAGAAAGTTCAGATATTCCCCCTTTATTAAAGGGGAGTGAGGGGGGATTACCGGAAATCACCATTTAATAAGCGCCGACGCCCAGGTAAGGCCGCCGCCGAACGCCTCGAGCAGTATATAATCGCCTTTTCTGATCCTTCCCGTCCTGGCGGCCTCATCGAGTGCAATGGGGATGGATGCGGCGGAAGTGTTGCCGTACCTGTCAATGTTGACGACTACCTTATCCATCGGCAGTCCGAGCCTGTTTGCCGTTGCCTGGATTATCCTCAGATTTGCCTGGTGGGGAATGAGCGCTGTAAGTTGAGAAGGCTTCAGATTGTTCTTTTTCAGCGTATCGACAGCGAGGTTTTCGAGTGTCCGGACAGCTATCTTGAAGGTTTCGTTCCCTTTCATCTTGATGGCGTGGAGACTCTTTCTGACCGTTTCCTTTGATGCGGGGTTCCTTGACCCGCCGGCAGGAAGCATGAGCATTTCGCCGAAACTGCCGTCAGAGTAAAGATGTGTTGAAAGGATCCCGCTGTCCCCTGTGGCTGCCTGGAGGATAACTGCTCCGGCCCCGTCGCCGAAGAGCACGCAGGTTGCCCTGTCCGCCCAGTCGACAAACTTGGACAGCGCGTCCGCGCCAACGACGAGAATACGCTTGTGTGCTCCTGATTTTATAAAACTTTCGGCAGTTGAGAGGGCGAAGAGAAACCCTGAACACGCGGCATTTATGTCAAAAGCAGCGGCTTTCTTTGCATCGAGGCGGTCCTGCAAGATGCAGGCAGTGGAGGGGAAGGGCATGTCGCCTGTTACTGTAGCGACAATGATCAGGTCTATCTCCTTTGCCTTGAGATCGCACTGTTTCAGCGCGTTTTTTGCAGCTTCGTATGCAAGATCCGATACAGCCTGGTCTTTGCCGGAGACCCTCCTCTCTTTTATTCCTGTCCGCTCCGTAATCCATTCGTCCGAGGTCTCGACCATTTCCTCCAGGTCGAAGTTGGTCAGGACTTTTTCAGGCACATATGAGCCGGTAGCAATGATTTCGGCCTTCAGCATAGCGGCAACCTCATTCTAAGGATGAAGGTTGAAAAAAGGCATGGTCTCATTATATTTTTTTCCCCCTCATTCTTAATTCATCCCTCAGCCTTCAACCTTTGTCTTAATGACAAAGTCACCCAGCGTATGGGCAATCGTTTCATGCACCTTTTTCCTGGCCATTTCCGATGATACTTTGATCGCATTCTTTATGGCTTTGGATGAGGACCGCCCGTGACTTATTATGCAGGTACCGTTTATCCCGAGGAGCGGCGCCCCGCCGTACTCTGAGTAATCCGTCTTTTTCTTGAAATTTTTGATGGCGGGTTTTATCATCATATAGCCGATTTTCCCCGTCGCTACATTAACGATTTCTCTCCTCAGCATTTTGAGGACGGTTTCTGCAAGGCCCTCGCTTACTTTTAACACTATGTTCCCTATGAAACCGTCACAAACGATTACATCTGCATGTCCGGAGAAAATATCTTTCCCCTCGATATTCCCTATGAAATTTATCCCCGCATTCTTGAGATACTTGAACGCCACTTTGGTGAGTTCGTTGCCTTTTGTGTCTTCTTCGCCTATGCTGAGCAGCGCAATCCGGGGGTTAGGGACATCGAATATCGCCTTGTAATAGGCGTCGCCCATCTGGGCGAACTGGAGGAGGTTTTCCGGCTTGCAGTCCACGTTGGCCCCTGCGTCGATGAGCACGAAAAATCCTGTCAGCGACGGCATTATCGCGGCTATCGCGGGTCTGTCGACATTGGGCGATTTGCCCAGCAGAAAAAGGGCTGTTGCCATCGCGACCCCCGAATTGCCTGCGCTGACGGCGGCGTCAGCCTCGCCGCTTTTTGCAAGCTCTACGGCCCTGCGTATAGAGGAATCCCTCTTTTTCCTGAGGGCCGTCGAGGGATACTCATGCATCTCAACGACTTCGGCTGCATGGAATATGGATATTTTGTCGGAGGGATAGCGTTTATCCCTGAGCGCCTCGCTTATGCGCTGTTTATCCCCCACAAGAACAACTTCGAGGTCGTACTCGGTTACAGCCTCCAGGGCTCCTGCTATGGTCATTTCAGGAGCGAAATCACCCCCCATAGCGTCGAGGGCGATTTTCATGATTTTTTGGAGACTACCTCAAGTACCTTTTTGCCGTTGTACGAGCCGCAGTTGATGCACGCCCTGTGGGGCTCTTTCAATTCCTTGCAATCAGGACATGCAGCAAGGGTGGGGAGCTTCCCTTTCCAGTTTGCCCTCCTCTTATCCCTTCTTGATTTTGTATGGCGATGTGTTGGATTTGCCATGAACTTACTCCTTTCTTTTCAATAATTGTTCCAGGACCCTAAGTCGCGGATCTACTTCCGAAAAATCACAATTGCACTGGCTTATATTCAAATCTGCACCGCATTGAGGGCATATGCCTTTGCATTCAGGCGAACACAGGGGCTTCATCGGCACATGCAGCAGCAACTGCTCTTCAAGCAGGGCGCCGGTCTCAAGAGTATCATTTTTATAGAAACCCATGTCAAGCTCATCACTCTTCAATTCGTAATGCTCATCCCTGCCGATAGACTCGGCAGGATGGTAAACGACCTCTATCCGGGATTTTATGTCCATGGTGAAGGTCTTGAGGCACCTGCTGCATTGCAGCTCGATAGTCCCGCTGACAACGCCCCTGATAAAAACTTCGGAAGCTGCTTTCTCGATTTTCAGAGATGCCTGAACAGGAGCTGCCGGCTTTACCGATTCAGACCGTATGTCCTCCGATAATTCAAGCTCTATTCCCTCTTCGGGTATTTCTGAAACGATGATCTTCATAAGACTATAGTAACATACATAAATTACGTAAGGTCTTTGATTTTATCGTTAAAACGAAATTTTGTCAAGGAAACGGCGGCAGCGCCAGGGGCCGCAAGTATCCGTATATATTTACAAAACAGACTTTATGAACGGTATAAAATCCTTGACAAAGAAAGAGGCCAATAATTAAAATTTGGAAGCGTTTACGCATAAAATCGCTTCGGGAGGCCGTGATGCATAACAGGGGAATCAAAAGTGTTCCGTTAATTCTTTTTTTAATATCGATCTTTGCCTTCTTCTTTTATTTTTCTGAACAGCACGATAGGGTGAGTGCCGAATCGAAAGATTCCTGTGTTACCGACAAATGTCACAGCAAAATGGGCAAGGAAAAATTCGTCCACGGCCCCGCAGCAGTCGGGGATTGTACCTTATGCCACAAGCAGGAAGGCAAGCACAAGTTCGCTCCCATAACGAAAGTGGGAGAGCTGTGCTATAAATGCCATGACAGGCTTGACACCAAAAAGGGGGTTCACAAGCCCGTTAAAGAAGGCAACTGTACAAAATGCCATGACGCGCACCAGTCCCCTTATAAATTCCAGCTCCGTGCGGACGGGATAAACCTGTGTTTCAAGTGCCATGACAAGAAGATTGCAACCGGCAAATTCGTTCACGGCCCTGTTGCAGTCGGCGGCTGTACCATGTGCCATAATCCGCACCAGACAGACTACCCGAAAATGCTCGGTGCAAACATCAATGATGTGTGTTTCACCTGCCACGTGGATAAAGCTGAGGCATTTAAAGGGAAAAAATTTATGCATAAGCCCGCGAAAGAGAAGTGTACGAACTGCCATAGCCCCCATGCAGGTGAATACAGGTACAATCTTAAAGCAGACGGATCAAGGGATTTGTGTTTTACCTGCCACACCGACAAAAAAGATTGGATAGCGAAAGTAAAGACAAAGCACGGCGGCCTCGAAACCGAGAGAAAATGCCTTGCCTGCCATGATCCCCATGTATCCGATTATGCGAAACAACTGGTAAAACAGCCGATGGATACCTGTCTCACGTGCCATGATAAGTCCCTCGACACACCGGACGGCAAAATCAAGGATATGAAGAGTTACCTTGAAAAAAACAAGGACCACCACGGTCCGATAAGGCAGAAAGACTGTTCCGCATGCCACAATACCCACGGGTCAGACTATTTCAGGATACTGAGGAGGTATTTCCCGCCTGTGTTTTATGCGCCTTTCGACCTGAAGAACTATGAGCTCTGCTTCGGCTGCCACGAAAAGACGCTGGTGCTCGAACCGAAGACAACGACGTTGACGGGCTTCAGGAACGGCGATCAGAATCTTCACTTCGTACATGTCAACAAGGCTGTTAAAGGCCGTACCTGCAGGGCGTGCCATGAGGCGCATGCCACGAACAACCCCAAGCACATAAGGGATTCGGTTCCCTTCGGCGCATGGGGGCTGCCCGTGGGATACCAGAAGACTGCAAACGGCGGTTCCTGCTCGCCGGGATGCCACCAGAAATTTGAATATAACAGGCAAAATCCTGTTAAGAACAGGTAGAATAATGTATGGAACCCGGAGATGAAGGGATGAGGGTGCGCGCGAAGGTGATAAAAGTGAAAGCGGGAGTTTTCATCACCTCCCTTTTCATGAGCCTTTGTGCTCTTATGATCGTTGAAGCTTATGCGCAGCAGGAAGGCAGGGAAAAGGCTGAAGCGCTTTCCAAAGAAGCTGCCGCCCTTTTTGATGAGGGTAATATCAATAAAGCGATCGAAGTAGCCGGAGAAGCCGTTAAAGCAGATCCCAATTCCCCCGAGGCATACGATCAGCTCGGGCAGATGCTCTTAAAGGACGGGAAGACCGACGAGGCTGTCAAGGCTTTTGACTCGGCCCTGAACATAAACCCTAAATTGCGCACCGCCAGGACAGGGAAGGGGCTTGCCCTTTTGAAGAAAGGCGACACAACCGGCGCGGAAGCAGTTTTGAAAGAGGCCCTGACATTAAACCCCTATCCCTCAATGGCACATTATGCCCTTGGACTTGTGTATGAAAAGCTCAACGATTATGAAAAGGCCGCCGCTCATTTCAAGGAGGGAATAAAAACATACAAGAGCGGTAAAAAATGAGAGGATTTACCGGCAAGGAGAAAGTAGCGGTCATACAGCTTATGCTGATCTTGATTGGAGTGACCGTTGTTTTTTTCACCTGCACTGCAACCGCTCAGGCTTTGCTCCAGGTAGGAACGCAGGCCCCCGAATTCTCCCTCAAAGATATTGAAGGGAAAGAAGCAAGCCTGTCTCAATATTCCAAAAGCAGGGGCGTCGCACTTTTATTCTGGTCGACATGGAGCGCCAACTCACCGAAAGCCCTCAAGAAATTTGAGGCCTTTTACAGGAAATACAAAGACAGGGGGATTCAGGTTATCGCCATTAACGCGGATAACCAGGCGCTTTCCAATGAGGACGTGGAAAAGTTAAAGAAGCTTGTCAAGGACCTTGATTTAACCTTCCCGATCCTCCTCGACAGGGGATTAAAAACATTCCACGAGTACAGCACCATAGCCCTGCCGTCTACCGTAATAATATCCGAAGGCAAGATAGCTTATGAGCTTGCCGGACTGCCCCTTGTGGGGACGGAGGACATGTTCGACTTTCTTCTCGTAATGGCCGGCGAGCCGCCGCGCAAGAAGTTTGAGCCTAAATACAGGCCCCGCCATGATGCCATAGCAGATGCGGGTCTTGCCAGGGGATTTGTAAAGAAGAAGAAATACGAAATGGCTTACCCGCTGTTCCTGAAGGCTATAGAGAAGGACCCCCAATTCACCCTCCCCTATATAGAGCTGGCAAAGCTCTACGAAACCGAAGGCAGGAATGCGGAGGCGGAAGGCATATTGAAAAAGGCGCTCTCCACCGGGCCCGAAAATGTAGTTGCAGCAAGCGAACTCGGCTATCTGCTTGCAAAGACAGGGAGGCTGCAGGAGGCGACCGAGATACTCGGCAAGGCGGCAAAAGTCAATTCGTATACGCCGGCTCATTATTATCTCGCTTATGCCCTGGGAATGGGAGGCCGGTTGAAGGAATCGCTCAGTGCCTTTGAGCAGGCGCTTTCACTGAATCCGTTCGAACCGACAACGTACATGCTCAGAGCTGAGGTTTATGAAAAGCATAAAATGATGAAAGAGTCCGCGTCCGATTACAGGAAAGCCCTTGAATTGATCTTGAAGATAAAAGGCTGACCCGTTTACTATGCTCTCCGGCATCAAGGATGAAAAATGGGGCATTGAAAATTATAACTCGAAAAAAAAAGATACCCGTATCTTTCAGTCTGGTTGTTTTAATTTTATTTTTCAAATTTGTTGCGCCGGTTGTTGCAGTCGACAGTTCGGAAAAGTTTTCCGTTATTATGCCCGCGGACAGCAGCATGGTCGAAGGAGACTTGATCTCATTCGTGATCAAGGTGAATAAAAGCAATGCGGACACCATTAAAATAACCAGGAACAAGACAGAAATTGCAAGCTTTACTCATTTGGGCTCCCTGTCCAGGGGGAAGGATTATCTCTGCAAGGTGGTTTCGCTGGAATTCGGCCCTAATGAATTTGTTATAGATGCCCTTGAAAAAGGCGGCATTGTGGAGACGAAGAAGCTTACCGTTTTTTACCGGTCGGATATATCCAAGAGGTTCAGTATCAATCCTCCTGAATTCCGGAGGAATCCTTTTCATAAGGAGGACAGGGAGGTCGGCTGCATGAAGTGCCACAGGACAGATGTATCGGAAGAGGATATGAAACCGGCAAAGCCCGAAGGTTCCCTGTGCTATCCGTGCCATAAGATGATAACTGCTTACAGAAATGTCCACGGGCCCGCTGCGCGCTGGGCCTGCCTTACGTGCCATGACAAAAACACGAGGCCTGTAAAATATACTACGGTCAAGCCTGACAGGGATTTATGCTTTACCTGCCACAAGGAAAAAAAAGAGGAGTGGAAATCTAAGAAGTATGTACACGGTCCCACTGCAACGGGGAAGTGTACCATATGCCACAACCCCCATGCCTCGGACAATGAGTTCTGGCTCAGGAAGCCCACATGGGATTTATGCACCGGCTGCCATGAGGACCGCGCCTCCGGCTCGCATGTTATTGTCGGGTTCGGGTCCAGCACGCACCCCACAAGAGGCAGGCCGGACCCCAGCCGGTACGGGAAAGAGCTCTCCTGTGCAAGCTGTCATAATCCCCACGCGTCCAATTCAAAATCGCTTTTCATAAATGACGCTGATGACCTCTACGATTTATGCAAGGTGTGCCACAAGAATAAATGAGCATATTCGGCAGCATCAAATTTAAACTCCTTTTCCTGGCGCTTCTTGTAGTCTTTGTTATTACATCCCTTATCGTGTGGTCCGATATTGAAGATACAAAAGACCGTCTGATAGCCGTGCAGAAAGAAAAGGCTATTCTGCTTTCGGATATCATCAGGCAGAGCATTATGATCCTTATGATCGAAAACAGGTGGAGGGACCTCCAGATCATGATAGAGGATATGGCGAAAAATAACCCTGAACTGAAAGAAGTGCGGATCTTTCATCCTGTCAGCGGGCGTATAATCGTATCAGGGAATACCCGGGATATCGGGAAAAGGATATACGCTGAGGACTGGGACAGATTTAAAAGGAAGGAAGAGCTGCCGTTCGTTATAAAAAAGGACGGCGAAATATTTGCGACCAGAGTGGCGGCGATACATAACATACCCGCATGCTTCCGGTGCCACCCCCCCAGGGAGAAAGTCCTGGGGGTCCTGGACGTGGAGGTCTCTCTTGCCGTGGCCCGGCAATCCATCAGGGAATTGACGTACAAGCACATCATGGGTCTTGTCCTCGGCTTTATCGGGATCGGCACAATCTTCCTGATCGGCGGAGAGAGACTCATCAACAATCCCCTCAAGAAATTGACGGAGGTTATGAAGAGCGTTGAATCCGGAGATCTCTCGGTGAGGGCGAAAGGAGATGACCGGGATGAACTCGGCTATCTCGCACGTGCTTTTAATAACATGATAGATTCCCTTGAGGCAGCCACAAGAGAGATAGATTCCTATCACAGGCAGCAGATGGAAAGGGCGGCAAAACTGGCGTCGCTCGGGGAGATTGTTTCAGGGATTGCCCATGAGATAAAGAACCCCCTCGCCGGAATAAGCTGCGCTGTGCAGGTGTTCCGCTCCGAGCTGGACGAAAACGACAGCAAGAAGGTGATTATAAACGAGATCCTTAATCAGGTAAACAGGCTTGACAGGACTGTTAAGGACCTGTTGAGCTACGCGAAACCGAAACCGCCGCAACTCCTGCTGTCCGGAATAAACGATGTGATGGAAAAGGCGCTCTTTTTTGTTTACCCCGAAGCGAAAAAGCAGAATATCGCGATAGAGACCCGGATTGAAAAAGACATCCCTGATATACTGATGGATACGGACCAGATACAGCAGGTCTTCCTGAACATAATAATAAACGCCATCCAGTCGATGCCTGCCGGCGGGGTGCTTTCCATCTCCATCTCAGGAAAAGGTTATCAGGAAATTAAAGATGAGATTGGGGGGTCCCTGAACTGCGGGAGGATCCTGATCATCAGGTTCCAGGATACAGGCAAGGGCGTTGCGCCTGAAGACCTGGAGTGTATATTCGAGCCGTTCTTTACGAAAAAGTCCAAAGGCACCGGCCTCGGATTGTCCATCAGCCGGAAGATTATTCAGGAGCACGGCGGCGAAATAACCGTAAAAAGCGCACTTGGCAAGGGGAGCGTATTTACGATATACTTACCAGTCAAGAGCAAAATGCAAAGTGAAAAAATCAAAGATAATGAGCTCTACAATTTTTAATTTTTCTCTTTTATTTTTGAATTTCCAAAGGGAGGCTTTTTGACCCAGACAAAAATCCTGGTCGTTGATGATGAAAAATTCATAACATGGTCTCTCAAGCAGCACCTTGAGAAGGAGGGCAACGAAATCTTTACCTCGGAATCGGGCGAGGAGGGGATTGAGATATTCAAGGCAGAGGTCCCTGATATCACCATTCTTGATATACACCTGACGGGGATGAGCGGCCTCGAGACCCTTGAGTTGATAAAAAAGCAGAATAAAGATGCCATTGTGATCATCATAACCGCCCATGGGGACATAGAGACTGCCGTTTCCGCCATAAAGCTGGGCGCGTATGATTTTGTGGAAAAGCCTTTCGACCTCAACAGGATATCGGTTCTCATCAAGAAGGCCGTCGAGACTTTAAGCCTCAAAAGAGAGGTCAGTTATCTCAGGGAAGAGCAATATGACAAATACAGCTTTAACAATATCATAGGCCAGTCCAAGCCTATGCGGGACGTTATCTCCCTTGCAAAGAAAGTGGCTGAAAGCGACGCGAACATAATACTTATCCAGGGTGAAAGCGGCACAGGCAAGAACCTCATAGCGCGGGCGGTTCACTATCACAGTGCAAGGGCATCCGAACCGTTTGTTGAAGTTACCGCAACGGCCATCCCCGATACCCTTATCGAGAGTGAATTGTTCGGTTATGAAAAGGGAGCTTTTACCGATGCCAAAACGGCCAAGAAGGGACTTTTCGAACTTGCGAGCGGCGGGAGCATATATCTTGATGAAATAGGTGATATCAAACCCGCAACCCAGGCAAAGTTGTTGCGGGTTATCGAGGAGAGGACGTTTAAAAGAGTCGGCGGCCTCAAAGATATTAACGTTAATGTAAGGGTGATAGCGGCTACAAACAAAAATCTTGAAAATGCAGTAAAGGAAGGCAGTTTCAGGGCAGACCTTTACTACAGGCTCAAGGTAATTCCTATTTTTATTCCGCCGTTGAGGGACAGGCGCGAGGACGTCATGCCGCTTGTTCTGCACTATGTGAAGATTTTCAACCGGGAGTTCAAGAGGAACATCAAGGAAATATCCCCTGAAGCGGAAAAGATCTTGATAAGTTATCCCTGGTACGGTAATGCGAGAGAGCTGAAAAATGTGATCGAAAGGATCTGCATACTGGAGGACACTGAAGTCATATATCCTGAACACATTCCCTCGGAGATCATCGACCAGGTCGATACGGCGCCTGAGGAAAAAGCCTCATTCAACCTGCCCCCCGAAGGACTTTCACTCAAGAACGTGGAAAAGGAATTGATTGTGCAGGCCCTGCAAATGGTCGAAGGCAACCAGACGAGGGCCGCCAAGCTGCTGGGAATTTCAAGGGATGCCTTGAGATACAAGATGCAGAAATTCGGGCTGCTGTAACGGATGTGGTGCAGACGACTTGTCCGGAGAGGCCGGATAGAGAGGGCCGGGCATATATCCTGAAATGCTGATGCAAGAGGTGCAAAACGATACACGGAGTAAAAGTCGCTGCCGTTATTCCGGCTTATAAGGTCGTCGGACATATCAAAGAGGTAATCCTGTCAATACCGGCGACCGTGGACCATATCATAGTGGTGGACGACGGGTGTCCGCACTCTTCAGGCAAAGAAGCCGAAAAGTCAGGGAGGGGAAATGTCATCGTCATTTCCCATGAACGGAATCAGGGTGTCGGCGGCGCCGTTGTCACCGGGTATGGAAGGGCGCTGGAACTGGGTTGCGATATTGTGATCAAAATTGACGGGGACGGCCAGATGGACCCCCGTTACATAAGCAGCCTCGTCGAACCGCTGATCCGGAATGAGGCGGATTATACAAAAGGCAACCGCTTCAGGGATTTCAAGGCATTGAGGTTGATGCCGGGGACCAGGCTGTTCGGCAACAGCGCATTATCATTCCTTGTGAAAGTGTCCTCCGGGTATTGGAATATCATGGACCCGACCAACGGCTATACTGCAATCCACAGGAGGGTCCTGGAAAAGCTCAACCTGGAAAAAATGTCGAAAAGGTATTTTTTTGAATCCGATATGCTCATAAATCTCAATATAGTGAATGCGGTCGTCAAGGATATCAGCATACCCGCACTATATGGAGATGAAGAGAGCGCCCTCAATGTCGGAAGCATTCTCCTGCAGTTCCCTTTAAGGTTGATGAAAGGCCTGGCAAGACGGATATTCCTCAAATATTTTCTGTATGACTTCAACATGGCATCTGTTTATATTCTGACGGGCTTGCCATTGTTTGTGTTTGGTGTGACTTTCGGGCTTGTAGAATGGATGAAGAGTCTTGCAAGCGGAATCGCAAGGCCGTTGGGAACGATAATGATAGCAGTCCTATCCATAATTCTGGGATTCCAATTGTTGTTGCAGGCCGTCAGTATTGATATAAGCTCGATACCGAAGAGAGAAAGGTGAACCCCGGTACCGGGGTGTCCGTAGTCGTTCCTAACTGGAACGGCATGGCGTATCTGCCGGAATGCCTTTCCTCGTTAAGAAAGCAGACCTTCGAGCGGTTTGAGGTTATTGTAGTCGATAACGGCTCGGAAGACGGTTCGGTCGAATTCATAAAAGAAGCGCATGCGTGGGTGAGGCTTATCGCGCTTTCGGAAAACCGGGGGTTCGCTGCGGCGTGCAATGAGGGGATCAGGGCCGCCTCGGGGAAATATATTGCGCTGCTGAATAACGATACCGTAGTTATGCCCCGATGGATAGAAGCGCTCAGTAACGCCGTTGAGCGGGACGGAAAGGTGGGCATGGCGGCCTCAAAGATTCTCCTTGACCCGGAAACCCGCGAAATAGATTCAGTAGGTATGCTTATTTATCCTGACGGGTTGGCGCGACAGAGGGGCCGGGGGGAGATTGACCGCGGTCAGTTCGATGACAGCGGAGAAATACTTTTCCCGAGCGGCTGCGCGGCGATGTACAGGATGGAGATGCTGCACGAGATCGGCCTTTTCGACGAGGAGTTTTTCGCGTACTGCGAGGATGCGGACCTCGGCTTGAGGGGCAGGCGCGCCGGCTGGGAGGCGGTATTGGCTCCGGACAGCATTGTATGGCACAGGTATTCGGGGACTTCCGGGAAGTATTCGTCTTTCAAAGCAATGCATGTGGAAAGGAACAGGATATGGGTTGCCGTCAAGAACTTTCCCCTCTCCTGGCTTCTCATGATTCCATTTGCTGCCTTATTGAGGTATCTCTTTCAGCTTTATGGAGGGATTACCGGCAGCGGAAGCACCGCGAGATTTAGAGAAGCCCACTCGATAAAAAATATTTTTTTTATAGTTATTGAAGCACATATTTCTGCTTTGAAAAAACTGCCCCTGATGCTGAAGAAGAGAATGGCTATTAAAAGGGTTGTCCCGGAGATGGAGTTTGTCAGATTGATGAAAAGGTTTAAAATATCGGCGCGGGAGCTTGCATTGAAGGATTGAGGGCAACCGTATCACATTCGATCGTGCCGGGGATATCCATATTCATGCAGCGGTAAGAAATGTTACAATAATTTTTTATTATGAAAGAAGATGAGAAAATCAGCAATGAAAGCTGAAAAGATTACCGTCTACGAGCCTGACAAATTTATAAAAATAGGGTTCTTTGCGAGCTGGAAAGCAATGGCTGTAAGTCTTTTCATGAGCAGAGAGCTCATATGGAGATTGTTCCTCCGTGATTTTAAAGCAAAATATAGGCAATCGTTTCTAGGTATTCTATGGGCAATCTTAAACCCTGTTATCACCGTTGGCATCTTTATTTTTCTCAACAGGTCGGGAATTCTTAACATAGGTGAGACATACATTCCTTATCCTCTTTTTGCATTAATAGGCATATCTATTTACAGCATTTTTTCAACGGGTCTTTCTGCAACCTCAAACAGTATTATCGGAGCAGGCCCTATGGTTGTAAAAATTAATTTCCCTAAAATAAGTCTTGTCATAGCTGCAATGGGACAGGCAATTGTAGAATTCCTGGTACGGCTGATATTAATATTTTTTTTATTCACGATATACGGTGTTACACCCTGCTGGTCATCCATCCTCCTTCCCGTTGCTTTGCTTCCCTTTATCCTGCTGACCCTGGGCATAGGTCTCTTCCTTTCGTTGCTGGCAGGGGTATTGAGAGATATTATTCACTTGGTATCTTTCTTTACAACGCTGCTTCTTTTTCTGCTTCCTGTTCTTTATCCCGCTCCTCAAGCAGGCATACTTGTAACCCTGAATAGATGGAATCCCTTAAGCCACTTAATTGCAGGATGCAGGGATATTTTGATTTCAGGGAATTTATTCGATGCGGCTGGTTTTTTATGGGCAACGATCTTCTCAATTATAGTTTTTTTAGTTTCGTGGAGAATTTTCTTTTTATCAGAGCCGCGGATTGCTGAGAGGGTATAATGGATACGGTTATAGGAATTGAACACGTTTCCAAGAAATATTGCCGCAGTCTCAAGCATACCATGCTGTATGGAGTGCAGGATATTGCAAGGAATGCTGCTGGACTGACCTCCAATCCAGAAAGACTCCGCAAAGGTGAGTTCTGGGCGCTTGACGATGTGTCTTTTGAAGTAAAAAGAGGAGAAACACTTGGTATTATCGGCGCAAACGGTTCTGGTAAGACTACACTTCTGAAATTGATCAACGGAATCCTTTTGCCCGATAAAGGGAAAATAGAGATTCAAGGCCGTGTAGGGGCCCTGATTGAAGTCGGGGCCGGCTTTCACCCCCTGCTCACGGGACGGGAGAATATATATGTCAACGGAGCAATTCTCGGCATGAGCAGAAGGGAGATTGATGAGAAATTCGATGAGATTGAGGATTTTGCGGATATCGGCGAGTTTCTGGATGTGCCGGTGAAGCACTACAGTTCAGGGATGTATGTAAGATTGGGGTTTGCGGTCGCAGTTCATAGCGAGCCTGATATTTTACTAATTGATGAAGTGCTTGCTGTTGGTGATGAGCAATTCCAGAGGCGGTGCATAAACAAGATAAGCAAGATGCAGGAGGACGGAAAGACGATCATGCTTGTATCACATGCCCTGACAACGGTTGAAGGTATTTGTTCAAAGGTTATCGAATTGGATAAGGGGAAGGTCAAGACAAATGGAATTCCAGAGAGAGTAATAGATGAATATCTCTCCCGGCTGGACAGAGATCTTCAAAAAAGTGAGAAAAGCGCCGGTAGGAGGTGGGGAACCGGAGAGGCCGAAATTCTCGACTTCGGACTCTTCAACGGAAGCCGGGAAAGAACCGATAGAGTGACTTCAGGAGATGAGACCATTTTTATTATGAGGGTAAAATTCAACACGCAGGTCAAGAATCCAATTTTTGGGATTCTCATCAAAAGTGAAGGCGGAATCGTTGTGTATGGAACAAACTCCCGATGGAGGCATATGCATTTTGATACTTTTGAAGTGGGGGAAGAGGTAAAGGTGATATTTAAGCAAAAAATGCAGCTTACGGCGGGGGTGTATCATGTTGATCCAGCAATAGCCTATTCGGATGGCATAACATTTTATGATTGGCAGGAAAGAGCCTTGGAGTTTATTGTCGAACTGCCAGTTCAAACCACGGGTTTTGCAAATTTGGATTCCCAAATATCAATAACGAGAAATGCTTAATAACGTTTGTGATAAAAAACCTTATACCTTTAGTTGTTGTAATACAACGTAATGATAGTTTTTCATACCGCAGATAAAAAATGGATTATACAGGAGAAAGATATATTCCCGGCGTAGAGGGTGGCATTGCATATGAGCACGTGCACAGATATGCATTTGCATGCGGCCTTATTTCTGGAAAAGAAGTTCTGGATATCGCATGTGGAGAGGGATATGGGAGCAGCCTGCTCGCCAAGAGAGCAAAGGGTGTAATCGGTGTGGATATATCTGATGAGGCAATTTCTCATGCAATAAGAAAATACGGTAATCAAAAAAACCTCGAATTTCGTGTTGGTTCATGCACTGATATGCCCTGTGCAGATGAATCATTTGATATAGTGGTATCCTTCGAGACAATTGAACATATAGCCGGGCAGAAAAGGATGCTCGACGAGGTGAAACGTGTTTTAAGGAAGCCCGGCATTCTCATAATATCCTCACCCAATAAAAAGACCAATTCAGATAATACAGGCTTAAGAAATGAGTTCCATATCAGGGAGCTCTATCTGGCTGAGTTTGCCAATCTGCTCCATTCCCGGTTTAAATACGTGAATATGATGGGACAGAGACTGACTTTATCATCCTATATGTGGCCTTTAGATTTAGGAGAAAGTAAGGGCAGTTCGGGTTTTGTTCACTTCAGTGGTGATTATTCAGGAATAAACGTATCTACTCCTCCTTTTGATCCTTTATTTTTCATCGCAATCTGCAGTAATGCAGGCAATCAGGACGAAAATAGGATAAATGCTTCTCTATATACAGATAGGAACGATTCACTCTACACTTACTTTACCGGACTTTCGGATAGGCTCACGGAGGCTTTACATTATGAGGCTATTCTTAATTCCTGGAGCTGGAAGATAACCGCGCCGCTAAGGTGGCTCAGAAGGAAATTATGGGACAATTCAGAGTGAGCCCCCAAGGTGTCAAATTCCCGGAGAATAATCTCTTAGATACTGCTCATATGCCCTGGAGTGGAAATGCTGCTTATGTTTACGTTTCCAAGGCGGACAGTTGAAACGCGTTTCCATTAACATAGTCAATTGGAACGGCTTGCATTTCCTGAGCGATTGCCTCGAGTCGGTAAAATCACAAACGTATAAGAACATAGAAATCAATGTTGTTGACAACGCCTCTTCGGATGGCTCGGTAGACTTCCTTGCTGCAAGGTATCCGGGAGTGAATCTTATAAAAAACGCCAAGAACGAGGGATTCAGCAGGGCTCATAATCAGGCGATAAGGATATCTTCCGGCGAGTACATCATTCCGCTCAATTTTGACATCACACTTACCTCTACTTTTGTCGAGGAGATGGTGAAAGCAGCGGAAGCATCTCCTGAAATCGGTATCGTCTCAGGAAGACTCTACATCTTAAGGGGAGGGGAAAAGACGCATACTATTGACTCGACCGGAATCACCATGCAGGGCATGTTTCCTGCCGATAGGGGACAAAATGAAAACAACCCTGCTCAGTATGATAAGGCAGAGTATGTTTTTGGGGCTTCCGGCGCAGCACCGCTTTTCAAGCATGAAATGCTTGAGGATATAAAACTCAATGGAGAATATTTCGATGAGGATTTCTTTATATATGTAGAGGATGTAGATTTGTGCTGGCGTGCCCAGCTATACGGCTGGAGAACCATCTACACACCATCGGCAATTGCCTATCATTACAGGGGCGCTACGAGAAAGGGTGATTCCGGGATGAAAAGAGAGTACCTTATCATTGGGTACAGAAACAGATACTGGAGCATCGTGAAAAACGCAGTTATGTTGAATTTGCTCAAGAACATCCTATGGATTGCAATCGTTGAGTTAAGCTTTTATGCAGGATACCTCCTTGGAAGAAATTTTTTCATCCTCAAGGTTCCGTGTATTGTGTTAAAGGGCGCTCCGGGAATGTTGAGGAAGCGGAGTGTAATCCAGAAAAAAAGAAGAGTATCAGCCTCTTATATGGAGGGCTTTTTTTTCGGTGATATAAAAAATTTTGTCAAAGATAAGTTTAAGAGAATGCTCAAAGGAGTTTGAAATGAAAGTTATTCTATTGTATCCCGGCATTTCAGGTATTGGATTCAACAGTTATGGCAAGGGGATGGAAGAATCCTGGATAAGTCACGGGTTATGCAGCATTAGCGCTTATGCAAAAAAGGAAGGATTCGCAGTAGAATTGATTGATCTACGCTGTTTGAAAAACTGGAAACATCTGAAAGATATTGTCCTTGAGAAGAAACCCGATGTGGTCGGCGTAACAATGATGAGTGTGGATTACAATCCTGCCATGGAAAGCATAGAAATGATCAAAGGGCTGTATCCACAAACCATTATAGTAGTGGGCGGCCCGCACCCGACAATAATGCTTGGAGAGATCGAGAAAGAAAGAGACGTCGACTACATAATAACCGGAGAGGGAGAGATATCATTTGCTGAACTGCTGAAACAGCTTGAGAAAGGCGGGCGCCCTCCAAGGATAATCAACGGGGTTGCTCCCGAAGACCTCGATAGGCTGCCTTTTGCAGACAGGGAACTCTTTAGAGATCTTGAATATCCTCTTCCCGTTAAAGGATTCGGCAGGCCGTTTGTTACCATAATTGCAGGAAGGGGCTGTAGATTCAACTGTAATTATTGCCAGCCTGCAGAGAGAATAATCTTCGGCAAAAAAGTCAGAAGGCGAAGTCCTTTAAATGTCATGGAGGAACTAAGTATGCTGAAGGAGAAATATGACTTTAAGAGCATGATGATCCACGATGATTGTATTACCGAAGATAAAAACTGGGTAGTTGAATTTTGCAGGCTGTACAGGGAAAGAGGATTCAATCAGCCTTTTGCCTGCCAAAGTCGCGCTGATATTATCTGCCGTAATGAGGATATGGTTGAATTGATGTCAGGGGTAGGCCTTAAATTGATGTTTATAGGATTTGAAAGCGGGAACCAGCGTATCCTGAATTTTCTGCGCAAGGGGACAAAGGTGGAGCATAATTACAGAGCAGCGGAGATTTGCAGAAAGTATGGCATCAAAGTATGGGCAAATTACATGCTGGGAGTCCCTACCGAAACAAAAGAGGAGGTCATGGATACCGTGCGGATGATCCGGACCATTAAGCCGGACCATTACAGCCCAGCCTTTTACACTCCGCATCCGGGAAGCGACCTCTTCAAATATTGCGAGGACCACGGGCTCTCCCTTATCAAAAACCATGATAGCTATAGGAGGAATGCAACTGAGGCCAAAATTAAAGGAGTTGACTATAAATTTCTTAATCAAGCGCTCACGGAGTCGATGGGATTGGATTTACCCCTCAGGAAACATAGCCTCTTGCTGCTATTGGAGAGAGAATTGTTGCCTTTCCTTTTGCGATATCCGCGTCTTAAGGATGCCGTCAAGAGAATTGCGAAAGCCCTTGGGATGATACAATAGTCCCTATCTGATGCGAAATTACCGCTTTGGCAAAACAGGCTGCAAAAAATTTTAAAACAATCGAAATAGAAAATAATAGGGGTTCGCAATCCCCGTCAGCCGCCGGCAATGCCGTAGATATTCCCGGCCGGCTGAATTGCAGAAATAGATGCAGCTATTGAAACTGTATGGAAATGGCACAGCAAAATGAAAGAGGTCTGCGGGATTTGAAAGGCGGACTATTTGCAATGAATGGATGTCCCCCGAAAAGAGTGAGGACATCTATAGTGGTAGTCAACTACAACGGGAAGTCCTTTCTCAAAAACTGCATCGACTCTCTGACGGCATCGGAGGCTTCTCAAGAGGAGATTATCATTGTTGACAACGCATCCATTGATGAGAGTTGCGCATATATCAGAAAAGAATTCCCGCATGTAAAACTGCTTGCGCTCGACAAAAATTACGGCTTCGCTGAGGCGAACAACCGGGGTGTGCAAAGCGCCTCCGGTGAGTATGTGATTTTTTTGAATAACGATACCGCTGTTACCCCCGGCTGGCTGACCGGACTCGTTAATGTGATGGAGGCGGACAGGGAGATCGGGGTTGCGGGAAGCAAGATTCTTTTAATGCATGAGCCGGGAAAGATAAACTCCGCTGGCGGCGCCATTACCTTTTCCGGCGGGGGATATGATATCGGGTTCATGGATAATGATTCTGAAAGGTATAACATTCCGGGCGTAAGGGGCTGCGTATGCGGCGCTGCAATGATGGTCAGGAGAGATGAATTTTTGGATTTCGGCGGCTTTGACGGGAATTATTTTATGTATTTTGAGGATGTTGACCTGTGCTGGAGGTACTGGCTCTTCGGGAAAAAAGTGGTCTATGTCCCCGCGTCCGTGGTCTATCATAAATTCGGCGGCACATCAGGAAAAATTCGCCATGCGCCCTTAAGGGTTTTTTACGGCACAAGAAATGCCCTCCTGAATATCATAAAGAATTACGAGGCCCGCAGCATCCCCTTTCCTCTCTTTTTCTCTTTTCTCCATCATCTGCTTAAAACGCTCTATTTTTTACTCAGGCTTGAGGGAAACCTCTCAATGCTCATGATAAAAGCGTATATCTCATTTTTCAGACTTATTCCGGAGGCGAATACCAGGAGAAAAGAAATTCAAAGGCGGAGAAAAGTAAGTGATGAATACTTGTTTGATAATTCATTGATCGTATCGTTTGCTGTTGTTTTTAAAGAATTCCGGCGTCTTTTCAGGATATGAAATCCCCCCCGTGTGTATTTGCTTAAGCCATAAAAATTAATTCTTAGCATTTTCTGGCATTATTTATGCTTATATATCGGACGGTAATAATTATGAGGAGTATAATAGCTTTTATAGCAGTGCTTCTGGCAGCCTGTATTCTGCAGTTTCCGGAACCCGGCAATGCCTCGGTAGCCTTGAAAGATTGCGAAACTTGCCATGTCCTTTACCCTGGAATGATGGGAAAAGAGAAGGGCAAGGACAAGAGCAAGGATAAAATCACCAAAGATGCCATGTGCGTAAATTGCCACACAAACACTGCGGAAGATACCATAAAGATCCTCGGCAGCTTCAGAACCCCTATTGTATATAACACGCAAGAGCCCAATAAGCCCCTGGCGGGAGGCAATTTTTATTATGTCGCCCACATGGGGGAGAGGAAAGGCCATAATGTGAACAATATTTCTTACTCAGATATGAAATTCGGCGGTCTTCCCCCGGGATATGAAAGGACGCTGGATCCCTCATCTATCGGGTATAATGAGCATAAACCCCTGGCATGTGCAGGCTCAAACGGCTGCCATGGCGATAGAAACATAGAGGATCCCTTTGCTGCAATTATGGGTTCCCATCATGCAATAGATACTCCTGTGGATGGGACCACCATTGCCAAAAGCTACCGCTTTCTTAAAATTACAAGCATATCGAAAGGTGTGGTCGGGCTGGAGGACCCGGATTGGGGGCAGAACAGCTCTCCGACGGAGCATAATGAATACTCACCGTCGATCATCAGACTGTGCGAGAGCTGCCACGGCGAGTTCCACGGCAAAGATAAAAGCAAGGTATGGTTCCGGCACCCGGTAGGAGTTGTACTGCCCGATAGGGGCGAATACAAAAGCTATACGGCTTATAGTCCCGAGGCCCCTGTAGCACGGCCTGATGTTCCCAATCTGCCGGGCAAGGAAGTAAAGCCCGGCAGGGATGTAGTTGTCTGCCTGACATGCCATATGGCGCACGGAAGTCCGTATAACTCCTCACTGAGGTGGAATTTCGAGACGATGATCGCGGGAAGGAGGGGCAAGAGCGGGTGTTTTATATGCCACTCGAAAAAATAAAAAGCTTTTGGAAATTTATGAATAACAATAACAATCCGATATGGCAATGAGAAAGATTTTATGTTCTACTGTATTTCTATGTGTGGCTATGCTTTGGGCGATGCAGGAGCCGGTGCACGCAACGACTACAGGGACTTGTTCATTCTGCCACTCCCGCAACCTCGCGGATTGTGTGGGCTGTCATGGTCAGAGTCCCAGCGGAACCCAGAATATAATACCTGTCCCTAACGGAGGAGGGATCCCTCAAGTCCTCCACCATATGTCGGGCGGAGATCTTGCCGGTGGAAACTTCTATTATGTAGCGGACGGCTATAATCCTGACTACAGCAAGGGCCACAATGTCGCCGGCATTTCACAGAGGGAGTTCCCTCCTAAAGATACACCCCCGGGTTTTATCGGAAGCGTTATTATTCCGGGCGGTATCGGGCCAATGACCTGGTCGCAGACAAATCAGCTTACCTGTGCGGGCACCTGGGGATGCCATGGCGACAGGACCGTAGCGGACCCGTCGACGGCAATATCCGGAGCACACCATGCCGACGACAGCATAATAGACGGCCTGACAGTAGGTACCAGCTATCGCTTCCTTTACGGGGTTAAAGGAAGAGAGCATCCAACCTGGGAGTACCAGGCTACTCCTTCTAATCATAACGGGTATAGGGGCGACAGCAGTTACAGCGCAATGGACACTATAAGCTATTTCTGCGGCCAGTGCCATGGACAGTTTCACCCTCACTCAAATCTCGGCGGAAACTCCAATGTAAGCTCTTCCAGGGTATGGCACAGGCATCCTGTTGATATCTCTTTCAGCACCGTGCAGGTCGGGTATGCAGGATCCGAATATCAGAATTATACGAGTTACAGCCTTGATGTTCCCGTCGCATTCACGAATCCGACGGGAACGGAAACGACAGTGGATATGAATAGTATTGTCATGTGCCTCTCATGCCACAGGGCTCATGCCAGCCCGTACCAGAGCATGCTCAAATGGGACTACTCGACGATATCTACTACGGGCGGCACAAAAACCGGCTGCATTATCTGCCATTCCCAAAAAAGCAATTGATTTCAATGGACAATGTGCAAAACTCAGGCAAAGATCAGCAGCAGGGGGGCGGTTGCGTAAAATTTTGCTATAACTGTGTGAAAATACACACAGGTAAGAGAGAAGAAACAGGGTCCGGAAATCAGAAGCACGTATATGTGTCCCCCGGTTAGGCGAAAGTTGCTTTAAATTTTCATTCTGGTAAGAGCTAATGATCTGCATAGTCATTAATTTTAAAGACTTTTTAACAGTGGCCTCAGATTGTGGCCTGGAAAATTTGTTTTTTTGCTTTTTTTTAAATTTTTTTGCAAGTCTGGTACGGCAATTGCATTATTAAAAAGCAAAGAGCGAAATCATATAAAGATGACGACTCAGAAATAAAAAGAAGGGAGAAGGAGGACAAAATGAAAAGAGTATTAAAAACAATGTTGTTCTTAGTTGTAGTAGGCCTTCTGGTGTACGGTTTTGTGCCGGCGGCAAATGCGACGGTAAGCGGCGTATGTTCAAACTGCCACACCATGCATTACAGCCAGAACGGCACTACTCCGGCAGGAGCTTCAGGCGGACCGAATGGTCATCTGACCCTGTCGTCATGTCTCGGCTGTCATGGAGCATCAGGCTCAACCGTGGGAGGTGCGCCGAATATCTTTGGAACTGCAACGATAACCGCAGGCGGAACATTCAACACCGCTACTGCATCTACGATGGCTAAGAGGCATGATGTAACCGATGTCTTTGCCGGCGGTGACACAACCTATGGTGCAAACGGCACCCCGGGTAATAGTGGATCTTTAATTACCCTTAACCCTAACCAGTTGAACTGTGCGGGCACAACCGGATGCCACGGCGATCATACTGCAGGAAAAACCACAAGCGATGCAGGAATCAAGGGCTTCCATCACAGCAAGACCGCAGGTTACAGATACTTGCAGACATCTGCAGGAACCGCTATTACAGGCTTGAAGTCTTCTGACTGGGAAGCGACCGTATCCGCAACCAACCATAACGTGTATTCCGCAGATACCAACAACGGTATCAGCAGGCTCTGCGCGCAGTGTCATGGCGCCTTCCATGGAACAGGAACCGGCACCGGCGACACAGCGATTTGGAACGGCAGCGCATGGATCAGACACCCGGTTGAGATGGGCTTCGGAGGTCTGACTGGTGGAACTGCAAGCATTGCTGCGGATTATGTAAATACGCCGTTCGGCTTTGCGAATGCTGACTTTGCTACTGTTACCCCTACCAGCGCTTATACCGCTACCTCCGGTTCAGGCGCCAACGTGGTCTGTGTATCCTGCCATCGCGCACATGGCAGTGCGAACGACGATATCCTGAGATTCGCTTACAGCACTCAGATTGCAGGCGGCGGCGGAAGCACAGGCTGCCTCAACTGCCACGTCAACCAGAGATAATCCGTAAAAAAGCAATAACGTGATAAAGTACCGTGCCTTCGGGCACGGTACTTTTTTTATATACTATCCTCATTATGCCAATGGCTGTATCTGTCGATTTATTTGCTGCGCAATAAGCACGGACGCAAATAAATAATTGAAGCGCCATCTCTAAGTCATTCCTGTCCCCGCTTTCGTGAGGATAAACTCCAGCAGGAATCCATTGAGGCGTGCGGTCAATTCCCTCTGAGCTCTTTCAGTCTTTCACGGGCGTCAGTATCGTCGGGCCGCAGCTTCAGTGTCTCCTGAAAAGCCGTAACGGCCTCGCGGACCATGCCGCTCTCCTCGTAAGAAATCCCCAGATTATACAGGATATCCGGGTTGTCCGGTTCCAGCGCCAACGCCCTCTTGAATCCGTCTATGGCGTTCTGTGTCAGGCCCTTTGAGCCGTATGCAGAGGCAAGATTCACGTGAGCAGGCACATAGCCGGGGTTTATGGAGATGCTTTTTTCGTATGCTGCGATTGCCTGGTCGATCATGCCTTTTTGGACGTATGCGCTCCCGAGATTGGTATATATTTCGGCAAAGCCGGGTGCGATGGACAGGGCTTTCCTGTAACTTTCTATTGCCGGGTCTGCATAGCCTGATTTCATATAGGCGTTTCCAAGGGCGATATAAGCAAAGACAAAGTCGGGTTTTAATCTCAGGGCCTCTTTTATAAAGGGAATTGCCTTCCCGGGCATTTTTTTTTCGGCATAAAAAACGCCTATATTATTATAGCCCCTCGCTTTGCCGGGAGATTTCCTGATAACATCCGACCAGAGGGTGAGATCGTCCTTCCAGACGAGATTACGGGTAAAGGCGGCCAAGCTGTAGAGAAGCACTACAAGGATAATAAAGATAAGCTCGAATCTTTTCATTATATTAGAGATATTATATCAGAGGCGCTCTATGAACCGCCCTTTGTCAGCACCGCCGTCCTCTGCCGTGCCGTCACGTTACCGGGATCGAGCGTGAGGGCTTTCCTGTACGCCTCAAATGCCCTGGCTGCAAGCTCTCCGGCCTCCTCCTTCCGCCGGGGGCTTCTTGCCAGTTCCTCATAGGCAAATCCGAGGTCAAGCAACGTTGTGATGCTTTCAGGTTCCAGGTCCAGGGCCTTATTGAAAAGGGATATCGCCTCTTCGAGCCTTCCCGCCCTTCCATAAACGATACCGAGGTTGGAGAGCGCCTCAGGATAATCGGGCTTGATATGTAATGCCCTCCGGTAATTAAGGACTGCCTCTTCGGGAAGCCCTTTTATATCGCAGGCGATACCGAGATTATAGTAAATTTTTGCATCGTCAGGAGTGATTTGCAGGGCCTTTTTATATTCCTCAATGGCTGCGTCGGGCATTCCGCTCTCGACGTATATGCTCCCGAGAATGCTGTAGGCGGAAACAGCTCCAGGGTTTATTTTCAGAGCGGATTTCAGCTCCGTTACCGCAAGATCCGTGTACCTTTTCTTATGATAGAGCTCACCGAGAAAGATATGCGCCTTGTAATCAGCGGGGTCCAGTTCCAATCCCTTTCTGTATATTCCTTCGGCAAGATCATACCGGCCTTTTGCTTCATAAGCCCTTCCGAGGTCAACGTATATTCTTACGGAGCGGGGGTTTATCTTTATTGCCTGCTGATATTCGGACAGGGCGGCGTTGTAGTGTTTCATGGAATAGTAGGCCCAACCGAGATTATGGTGGGGTCTCGCTTTTTGCGGTGACTTCATGACCGCGTCGGACCAGATGCTGATTTCATCGGTCCATACATGATTCCGCTGAAACGCGGCCCATCCGCAGACGAGCACTACGGTGGCAAGTACAACCAGTTCTATCCGGCGTAAAGTAGTTTCAGACATATTGAATATCCGGGCAATCAACGCCTGCCGAGGGCCATGCCCTTGCGCATCTCCTCATTGGCGAGCTCGAACAGCCCTTTATTACCGTATGCGACGCCCAGATTATAATGGGCATCGGCATGAACGGGATTTAATTCCACGGCGGTTTTAAAATGCCGTATAGCCAGGTCGGTCATCCCTTTTTCAAAATAAGAGATGCCGATATTGTTGTGAAGATCCGCAGAGCAGGGGGCCAGCGAGAGGCCCTTTATGTACTGTTGAATCGCGCTGTCCATGTCTCCGTTTTGATGGTATGCGAGCCCGAGATACTCGTAGGCCCTCGCTTTGAAAGGGGATTTCTTCACCACATCGGACCAGAGGCTTACATTGTTTTTCCAGATATAATTCCTCTGAAACGTGCCCTGTCCGTATATGAGCACAAGGCTGACGAGCACAATTAATTCAATCCGGTAAAGGGAGATTTTCCCGGGCAACAAGCCGTCTGTATCTGTCGGGTCCATCGGTTTTAAAATAGCACAGGAAATTTTGTAAATTCAAGGAGACGGGGAAAGAGCGGCAGCGGGCATACGTTGACAACCTTCCGCGCTCTGCATTAAATTAAAAAATGCCGACCAAACTTTCCGATGCGCATAAAAATGTGCTCAACCTCTGCCTGATAGCCGTTGTAGCCGCTCTTATCTATTCGAACAGTTTCCAGACCACGTTCCACTTTGATGATGTCCATTCCATAATTGAGAATTACGCCATACACAGGTTCGATGTGAGAGGGATATTGTCAGCTTCTCCGAGACCTGTGCTTGACCTGACGTTTGCCCTTAATTATTACTTCGGCAAGCTCGATGTGTTCGGTTACCATCTGGTAAATCTTATACTGCACATAGCCAACGGCATCTTGCTGTACTTTATTCTCCTCTGGACGCTCCACCCGGCAAAAAACGGGCGGAAAAGGGACGGTCAAACAGATTTCAGGGTGCCTCTTTATGCCGGCCTGCTGTTCATTGCACACCCTTTGCAGACTCAGGCCGTTACTTATATCGTGAGCCGGTCCTCTGTCATGGCGACGACTTTCTATCTGCTCTCCCTTCTTCTTTTTATCGGGGCCTACAGATACTCGCGCCCGCTGCCTTTTCTCGCCGGCGCTTTTGTGGCCTCGTGCCTCGGAATGGGAACGAAGCAGGAAACGGCCACACTCCCTCTGATGCTGGTAATTTACGACTACTACTTTATCTCCGACGGGGAACTGAAAACGGTCAAAAGGCATTATAAAGCCCACCTTGCGATGTGGGCGACGCTTGCCGTGGTACTTTATATCAATTTCCATGGGATAAATGAGTTCGTATCTTTTGATTCTGCAAAAGGAGTGAAAATGCCGCAGGGAGACGCCATTACATCTTTCCAGTATTTTCTCACCCAGCTCCATGTTATCCCCTATTATATCAAACTGCTCTTTCTGCCGATAAACCTGAATCTCGATTACGACTGGCCGATCACAAGGCAGATAGACCTCCCCACAGTGCTCTATTTTTTCCTCCTCGCAGCAATAATCGCTTTAGCCGTCAAACTGTTCCGCAAAGAGAGGCTCATATCGTTCGGAATCATATGGTTCTTCGTGACCTTGTCGGTAACATCGAGCTTTCTCGTTATCTACGATATGATATTTGAGCACCGCCTGTACCTGCCGTCGATAGGGTTTGCAGCGATAATCGCGGTGCTGATAAGCAAGATATCGGGACTGCGGTCCGGAGAGAAGGTAAAACAAGCCCGGAGCTAGCACCCCGAGGGGACAGTCCCTATGTCTACGACTCCGCTGCTGCTTCGTCCGTGGTAAACCACCTACTGTTGGTAAATAGGGACAGTCCCCGAGACACAAAGAGATAGTGCTTTTGCGCTTTTTTGTGAGTGATATCACACTTTGAGTGAAATCCCTCAGTGAAAACGGACCAGATAGAGGCTATTCGATCTCGAATTTCAATCTTAACTTCAACTATTAACTGCAACCCGCGGTAATCATTGTAAATTCTTTTAAGTAATTCCATTGCCCCTTTACGAAAGCAAGGCATGATATTTGCTTACGTTATTTAAATTGCTGGAAAACGAGGTGATATTCGAATTATGCTTACTATTTTGAAAAGGCCCTTCATCGTACTGCTTTTATTTTTTTCGCTATTTTTCATTTATGGTCTTGCCGATGCAAAAGTAACCGGTCTTTGTGTGAACTGCCATACCATGCATAACAGCCAGAACGGGACTGTTATGTCCGGTTACGGTGGTTCGGGCCAGGGGCCGAATGAATCGCTCACGCGCGGCGACTGTATGGGATGCCACGGCATGGGACCCACTAAGATTGTAAATGTGGGCGGCAGCAACTTCCCCCAGGTGTTCCATTCTGATTCATCGGATCTTGCGGGAGGTAATTTCAAATATATTCAGACATATGGCAATAACAGAGGACATAATGTGAAGGAGCTTGGCATCCAGGATCCCCTCCTTAACACCGGTATTCCGGGAGCGTTTAAAGGCTCATTTCATAATGTGATAATTGATAACAGCACCAAATTGCTGACATGCGCAGGCTCGCGCGGGTGTCACGGAAAGAGGCTTGCAGGGACCGATATATCGGGATTGCAGACGCTGAAAGGAGCGCATCACAAGAGCGTAGCCGGAGTAAAAGACACGGCGTCCGACGTATATAACAGTTACAGATATCTGATGGGTGTGAAAGGATATGAGAGCAGCAACTGGCAAAACACCGATTCAGCAAACCACAATGAGTATTTCGGCGCAAATACTCCCCTGCTTTACTACAGCACTTGTACCAATGCGTGTCACGCGAGTGGACAGACGGGACAACCTGTAATAGCGCCGCAAAACACAATGAGCGGGTTCTGCGCTACATGCCACGGGAATTTTCATAGCTTGAGCGGGTCAGGTGCGGGTACTTATGGCCTTACTTCAGGAATAGGGCCTACGAGTCCCCCCTCTTCACCTTCTTCAACTCCTTTTATAAGACACCCGACCGATGTGGTGATTCCGATCGGCGGTGAGTACTCCGCATATACCTCGTACAGCGTAGAAGCTCCTGTCGCCAGACAGACGGTTTATAGCGCTCCGAGCGGTGTAGTGAATCCAGGCTCGGATGTGGTCATGTGCCTCTCCTGCCATATGTCGCATGCTTCAAAATATCCATCTATGCTCAGATGGGATTATACGCAGATGGTTGCCGGTGGAGGCGGAAGCGGTGGCTGCTTCACCTGCCACACACAGAAGAATTGAGGAAAAAGAATTCAGGGGGGCCTCGCATTGGGAATCCCCTTATTTAATACGGCGGCATCCCGCTCTGCCAGATTCTCTCTGCCTCCCCTGCCTTTTCCCTGGACATGGCCCATTATATATCGTGCCGATAGCGCAGAAAACTAAAAATTGCTGAAAAATTGATTGACACATTGATAAGATTCCAAATAAAATTAAAGTTGTGAAAAATAATCCTTTTTCAGGAAGTGTTTTGGGTCTATACGGGGGGAATAGCACATATGGGAAGCATTTGCTCCTGTCCTTCCTGCTGCTTACCCTCTGCCTGCAGCTTTTTGTTCCCCGGCAACTGAGCGCCCAATCAGAAGGGGAATCAAATTATCTGGACAGTATCAATTCCGATGAGGATGGGGGAAAGCTCGCCTATCCGTCCTTTGTGCTGGCTGAACCTGTGATGAATGAGATCTACGTGATCGACAGCATGGTGAGGATCATTATCTATTCATCCGATCTCTTTCCTCTTTATACCCTTTCGAAAAGAAACGGCATTGAAAGTCCCCAGGGGTTGGCTGTGGATGAAAAGGGGGACGTTTACGTTGCCCAGGCATTGTCAAAAAGTGACCCGAAGAACCGGATTTCCGTTTTTAACGCGTGTCTCAACTGGGAACAAAATATATATTTTGAAGGTTTTGAGGGGGCGGACTCCTTCATGCCGTATCGCATAGCGATAGATAAAAACGGCCTTATCTATGTCGCAGGGCTCCATTTTCCCGGGGTGATAGTGCTGGACAAAAACGGTAAATTTCTTGATATCATGTCGCCCGAAGAGGGAGATAAAAAGGCAAGGTTGAACAATGTAATGATAGACAGGAAGGGAAAGATATACCTCCTGAGCGAAGAGGAAAGCCGCATTTACGTTTACGACGAGAATAGAAAGTTTCTTTTCAAATTCGGTGAAAAGGGAGGGAATGCAGGCAAACTGAGCCGGCCGAAGGGGATTGCCGTGGATTATAATGTCGGCAAGATGTATGTAGTCGATTATATGCGGCATACCGTAAACATATATGACATGGACGGAAAATACATCTCCGAATTCGGCGGCATGGGATGGACGGAAGGGTGGTTCCAGCATCCGACGGATATAACTATTGATTCAAAGGGAAGGCTGTTTGTTTCAGACACCTTCAATGACAGGATACAGGTGTTTAAATCGATGTAAAAGGCGGGGGCATATCGAATGATCGGGAACCAGCGGGATACAAAGGCAACTGCATTTGTAGTTGTGGCCGGAAGGTCTGCAACAGCCGCGCAAGGCGGCAATACGGCGGAGCCGGATGACATGCACGGCAAACGGAATATGTTCTGCAGGCACAGTTCTCTTTTTTTTCTGACTTTTGTTTTTTGCTCTTTGCTGCTCCTGGCGGCATGTGCAACGGTGAGAGAGCAGGACGAACCCCTGTCACATGACGCGAACCAGGGCCAGATCAGCCTTTTTATGAACGGGCCTGAGAAAGCCGCCCTGGATATTACCTTTGATCTGCAGGCAGTCAGCGTTATGGCTGAGGACGGTACCTACAGGGAGGTGCTGACAGCCCCCCCCCCGGAGCGTCAACTCCATTGCCATGGCGGGTCGCCAGATACTCCTGGGGGAGAGGGACCTGCCCGAAGGCACATACAAGAAAATCCGGTTTGTGATAAAAGAGGCGTCAATAAAGAGAAAAGACAGGATAGCACGCCTGGCGCTTCCTCCCGAAGGAATAGAGCTCGATGTAAAATTCACAATGAACAGGAATGTGAACACATCATTGTTTGTGGGCTGGAATGCGGATGCATCTATTGTGGAGGGATATCTCTTCAGGCCGGTATTTACCGTGAAAGGACCGACAGCGGAATTGAGCTCCCTGCTTGTATATGTGACGAATGAGGAATCGAACAACGTTTCGGTGATCAACAGGCAGACAGGCGAAGTGGTTGCCACGGTGCTGGTAGGAAAGAGGCCGAGAGGGGTTGCAGTAGGCGTCAGGAGGGATGCATTGAGAGTGTATGTGGCGAATTCGGGCTCTCACAGCCTCTCCGTGATTAACCCGACTACGAATAAAGTGGATACCGAGGTCCCTATCAGGTTCGGGTGGGGCGCGGAAGGTGTTGCGGTAGCCAGAATAAACCCGGACAAAGAGCTTGTTTTCGTAACGAATTACAGTTCCAATAACATATCCGTTATAGACGGGACGACCTATCAGGAACTGGAAAAGGTAAATGTCGGGAGCGGCCCTGTGGCTATTGCGGCGGACCCGCCGGTGGATGCCCTTTTGAATGCGAGATCCCTCAGCACGGATGATGTAAATACCTTAAGAAGCTACCGTGAAAAATTTTTCAATGTGTATGTGGTAAACAAAAACTCCAAGGATATTTCTGTTGTGAGGATGGACCTTTCGACGCTAAAAAGCGTGGATGTGAGCAATTTAGGGGTCGAATGGAGCCCGATATCGCTCGGCGTAGACTACCCGAGGGGGAAAGTTTATATCACGAACTACGATACCGACAAGCTCTCGGTCATGGATATCCTGAAATTTGTCAGGGGGAGCAGGAGCAATGTCATCAGCACTATTAACAACATCGGGATCTCCGGTATAGGAGTTGTTGCCGACCCGTCTTTTGACAGGGTGTATCTGCTGAGGGAGATCCCCGGTGACGTAGTGGTCATCAGGCCCTTCCCGGAGGGGTCTGATACGATAAGGGCGGTATTGACCCCGATCATTGCCGCTATCGCGGTAGAAAAAGCCCCGAGAGCGTTGTTGATGGACCCTGAATCCCGGAAGCTTTATGTAGTAAACAGGGGGTCGAACGACGTATCGGTTATAGACAAGACTACAAGAAATGTAGAACAGATAATCCCCGTAGGGAGAAAGCCTTACGGGATTACAATGTTCCCGCGATAGCAGGGGATGGACAGCGGACTAAAAGAAGAGAGAAATGACCGATGGGCGAAAGGCATAGAACCGGGGATATAAAGCATGGAGGGGAGGGAGAAAATATCTATGCTTTGCGTCCTGTATTTTTTGCCGTTTGCGCAGCCCTCCTCGCTTTCAGCCTGCCGCTTTTTTATTGGTCCCCTGTTTTAGCCGAAGGGCTCAGCGGATGGGCGAACTTGAACCGCACTACCGCAAAACAGTACGAGGACGGCAAAAAAATCTCCGCCCAGAACAATCTCAACGAGAACTATTATCTGCGCCTCGATAAATTTATCACGCCTGTCCTTTCCTATCAGATTTATTTAAGGACAAGCCTGACCAACCTGCATTCGACCGATGCAGAGGGTAAGAAAACAACCGCCTACCAGAGAGCCGCGGAACCGGCAATAGACTTTTTTCTCCGGAACCCGATGTACTCCATAGACACCGGTTACCGCCGCCTGGAACAGTGGTCAACAACGCATATCAGGGATGAAAGCAGGAAGACCTCCGAGTTCTATTATTCCAGGCTGAACGTTACTCCCTATGAATTCCCCTCCCTCATGCTTCAATACGACAGGCAGGTGGATTCCGACTATCTTTCTCCGAGGCAGACGGACAATACCAGCAACAGATATTCAGGGAATTCAGCATATAAATTCCCTTACAAAAATCTGGACCTTTCGTATAACCTTTACTACACGCGCAATGAGAATAAAACCCCGATCAGCACTGTATTCAAATCGACATCCGACAATTTCACCGGACTGTACAATGTCGGCTACTCGAGATCGATCAAGGACGGCCTGGTTTTCATTTCAGCGGTCTATCAGGGGAACTATGTAAGGAATAAGAACGAGCAGTTTTCGATAAAAACCGGCAGTGTATCGGTAAGGCGGACTCCTTTGTCGGGCCTCTATGCAAAAGGCGCTGCAACGGAAACGGGCAGCGTCCTCCCCCACGAAACGGGCAATCCGAAAAACATCAACCAGCTCTCATCCGAGAGCGCGCTGACCGACGCATTCAACAATCCCAACCCGACAGCCGGTTATGCTGCACCGATACCAAAGATCAATATCGGCCAGAACGAGGCTGCCCCTGACGCGAATAAGTACCATAATATAGGCATCCGGCTTATCTCTTCCGATAAGGGCGTAGATACGCTCTCCATTTATGTAACATCCGTGAACAATGTTACGCTGGATACCGTTGTCGGCAATGATCCCAGCAAATGGCGGGTTTATACGAGCAACACCAATTCCCCGGTAGTGAATGAGTGGACACCGGCCGCTGTTTCAAGCGTGAGCCTGTCCGTATTCGATCCGTTCAACAGAATTTACCGTTATGATATCAAGTTCTCCCCCCAGAACGCCTCATTTTTTAAGGTGGTGAATCAGGATACGGCCAATGTGAACGACGTATTTGTAACGGAAATAGAGGCCTTCGGAATAGATATCATCCCCTCAACGGGAAAGACCGTCGATACCACGACTTTGTTTAACCAGGGATTGAATTTTAATGTGAACCTGAGGCCTGCGCAGACGCTGAACATCGCGCTCAATTACCTCCTGAACAGGGCGGATACGAATCCCGCCTCGGTCTGGGACTCCATCAGCAATATCGCCGGGGATATTATTAAGAAATCCTCCAAAGGGGCGGGGACGGGCATGAGAAGCAATATCACGAAAACCTACGGCGCCACAACCACATGGATGGCGCACAGACTGCTCACCACCACCGCGCGCATACAGAGAAATGAGGCCTATGACAACAGGAAGGAACTGGATACCGCGTCGAATATCTATTCGCTGGCCTTCAGCTCCGCTCCGCTGCCGACACTCAATACAAGCCTGACATTCATCAAGAATGACAATTACAGCTTCGGCGCAAAGCAGTCCACGATCGACTCGGTGCTGTTGAATATAGGATCGAAATTATACAGGAACGTCAATATGATCACCGATATAGGATATACGCAGACACAATCTTATCTGGTCAATGCTCAACCCTCTAATTCACGATATCTCAGGGGATCGATCGATGCCACCCTTACTCCGAAGCTGTTTACTACCCTTACGTACGGCGTCAACTCGACGTTGTCAGGAGGCGTGACCACCTTGACTGAAGAGGGGGGAACGATCATTTCGTATCGTCCCAGCAGGCTTGTCAATCTCTCAGGCACCTTCAGGATATTGTTATCGGGCGGCAATACTACCACATCCGAAGGCGTTCTGCTCGACTGGCTGCCTTTCCCGGTGATCAAACTGAACACAAATTACCAGCATACCCGTTCTGAACCGGGACCGACGGTGAGCGATACGTTCAATAATTATGCGATATGGTATATCACAAAATTTTTAGACCTGCAACTGGCATACAGCTATACACAAACTGAGGCGGTTAAAAATACAAAAAGCTATAACATAGGTATAAATTTGAATTGCAGGTTCTGGTAATTTTGAAAAGAAGTGTTTATAATAATAAAGCTTATGATTAGTAAGGCGAAAAGCACAAGAGATGTCCTGTTATCGCTCGTTTCAACGTTTGTAGCTTTTTTGCTCCTGACACCCCTCATCTCCGGATGCACCGGAGCGATGAAATACTATACCCGTCCGGAATTCAGCGTCAGCTCTCTCAAGCGGATTGCAGTACTGCCTTTAGAGAACTATTCAACCGACGGGTACGCGGGGGAAAAGATCAGGAAAGCGGTAATTACCGAGATGCTGTCAAGAGGGGTTGATGTCATTGAACCCGGAGAGATCACAAGAGCTCTTAACGAGTTAAAAGTGCAATCCCGCAGCTCCCTGTCGGTCAAGGAGCTGCAGGGCATGCAGAAAATGCTGGGGGTGGACGCGGTATTGACGGGATCCGTGGAGTCCTTCGGGATGAGCACCGGGATCTCCGCTACCTATCCCGAGGTATCCATCCATCTCGTATTGCTCGATGCGGGCTCGGGCACTATCTTATGGTCCGTATGGCGCACATCGGGCGGCGCCAATTTCTGGACCAGACATTTTGGGGCAGAGGGAGCGTCGTTGAGCGAGACCGCCAGGAAAGTGGTAAAAGGGGCCATTGATACGTTATTCTAAGTTATTCTAATCCGGGTTGCTGTCTGCGGCGGGGGGGCATAATGAAGGAGAACATCCGGCAGATAAGACGGTCACGGTTGTCGCAGGCGAAAATGTATAACGGCTATATAATGACAGATAAGAGGTATTTACGGATGAAACTGTTAAGGAATTCCTTTCTGTTAGGGGCAATACTTATTGTATTTGCGGGTTCGGGGTGCCGCAGCGGCGGCGTCTCCACGTTCCATGTCCGTCAGGATATGGATTTCAGCTTCATTAAAAGAGTGGCGGTGCTGCCTCTGGACAATCTGACGAATGAGAGGTTTGCCGGTGATATTGTGAGACAGATGGTTATCAGCGAACTGCTGGCCACCGGCCTTGTCGATGTGGTGGTTCCGGGAGAAGTGGTCGCCGCGGTAGACAAGCTGGGGACCAGATCGATTTCATCTTTAACCGCGGATCAGATTAAATCTTTAGGAAGCACTCTCAAGGTACAGGCATTTATCCTCGGCTCTGTGGAAAAATTCGGAGAGACCAGGATAGGAAATACTACCGCTCCTGAAATAAGCATTACGCTGATGATGGCTGACGCAAGCTCGGGCAGCATTATCTGGTCCGCCACAAGGACAACCGGCGGCGCCAGTTTCATGGCAAGACATTTCGGCGCCAGGTCGGATACTATGAGCGAGAGCGTGCTGAAGGTAGTAAGGGAAGCTCTCAACACTCTGATGAAGTATTGATCATAATCAATGCCGCGAAAAAGAAGAGATTACCGCCTTTTGCTCGGATCTTTCTGCTTTCTGCTTTTTGCAGTAAGCGCTGGCTGTGCACCTCCCCCTTCGCAGGAGAATAAAAATGATCCTGCTGTAAGAATCGCAATTTTCCCCTTTGAGAATTTCAGCGATGACAAGGATGCGCTGCCGAAGATTATCCCCGTTATCAGGAGCCGTCTGGAAAAGAAGGGAATAGAGATAATCGATGGGGACGGCTTAGACAAGATCCTGCTCAGGGAGAGGATCAGGTATAGGGGCTATATTCCCAGGGGCCTGGCCCGGAAGATCAGGGCTGAACTGAATGTGAACGCCATCCTTATAGGCGCCGTCAGTTCATTTTATGCCGGGGCCGATCCGGTAATCGGGCTTTCCGCCCGCCTGGTCGACTCCTCCAGCGGCTATATTCTCTGGGCGAATCAGGCAACTGCCGCAGGAGGGGACTTTTCGAAAATACTGGACCTGGGCAAGATAACCAGCATAGATAAATTAATTCCCAGAGTTGTTGACAGGTTGCTTGCCGACTTCACTACCGCTCCTCCTCAAAAAGAAACGGAGGCGCCTTACAGGATCGCGGTAATGCCTTTCCAGAACAAAAGCAAAGCCAGGGAAGCAGGCATTATAGTGACCTATATGACTTTAACGGAACTGTCAAGGAATAAAAGATTCATGCCGGTGGAATACGGCGATATCAGACAGTCCATTATCGATGCGAGGATCAGGCGCAGGGGCGAAATAGATTATAAAAGCATGGATGAAATGTCGAAATCGCTGGGGGTGGACGGATTCCTGATAGGCACCGTCGAAGCCTATCCGGAAAAGTATGATCCCCTGTCTCCCCCGGAGGTCGCAATCAATATCAGGCTGGTAGATGCGCATAAAAAAAAGATTCTATGGTATGATAGCCATCAACTGAACGGCGACGATAATATCTTCATCCTTGATTGGGGGAAGATGAGGACCGCCGACCAGGTTGCTTACAAGGTAATATCGACTCTGATAAAAAAAATGGAGAACGCGAGATGGTTTTAGAAGGGAAAAGACAAAGAATGTGCACGACAAAACAAAAAGCCGGGAGCAAGGGCTCCGGCTATTCTGTCCTGCGCTTTTTACCCGTAGTCCTGTGCTCCCTGCTGATATTTTTAAGCGGCTGTATTACGACCGGGAGGAAAGAGGCTGTTTTTGCGGTGGTGAACGGTGAGAGTATCACCGAAGGGGACCTGAACTATATGTTGAATATCGCGCACCGCAGGGAGGATCTCTCCGCCGCAAAAGCGCTGGACATATCTCATTATATGCAGAAACTTATAGCTGACAGGCTGATCATCCAGGAGGCCCGCCGCATGGACATGGAGCAACTCCCTGAAGTGCAACGGGCAATCAATGCATTCCTCATCAGGGAGTCGGTGGTCAAGCTCCACAATGAGGAAATCGTTCAGAAGGTTTCCGTAACAGCTCAGGAAATCTCAGATTTTTACAAAAAGAATTATGAGAAATTCACCCTTGCTGTTATTGAAACCGGTTCTGAGGAGGAAGGCAAAAAGGCCCTGGAGCAGCTTAAAAAGGGTGCGGATTTTAACGGGCTTGCGAAAAAATACAACCCCGGCAAAGCGACAGGTTCTGAGGATGATGCAAAAAAGAACAGGAACGAGATAACCGTTATCCGGAGGACCATAATCCCGCAGATCGAGAAAGTGGTCACCGGAATGAAACCCGGCGAAATCAGCGATGTGATCGCGATCAACAATAAATACGTAATAATAAAGCTCCTGGAAAAAAAGGCCGCTCCTGATGAGGAATTTGAAAAGCTCAGCGAAAGTATTAAAAGCGAGATAAGAAAGCAAAAGGAGAAGGAGCGTGGCGATGAGTACCTGAAAGTCCTTCGGGAGCAGGCGAATGTAAAAATTCATCGCGCTCTCCTTAAAACGATCAAGCTTGACGGGAGCAAAGAGGAGACGGAAAAGTGGCTGAAAGACAAGACCCCCCTGGTTGAAATGTATGGTTCGGTTTTGACCGCAGGGGAATTAGCGGCGCAAGCGGTGCAGGAGAAGCAAGCACCCGACTTTGAGAAAATAAAAGAGAGGATTATCAATACATGGATCGATTATAAAGTGGTAGACCACGAAGCTTTAAGGCGTCATTACGAAATGTCGCCTGCTTTGAAAGAAAAGCTTAACGATTACAAAGATCAGCTTCTGAAGAACACCTTTATCAGGAGAGTGATCGCGCCCAAAATCGAGATCTCCGACAAGGCGCTGAAAAAGTACTATCTTGACAACCGGAAGAGTTTTCTCAAGCCTACACGATACAAAATTCAGAAGATAGTCCTCAAAACCGAAGAGGAAGCGAATGCGGTGATCAATAGCGTAAAAAACGGAGCTGATTTCGCCTGGATAGCGAAAAACAAATCAATCGACGCTCAGGATGAAGAGAATATTGATTCCGGATGGCTTGG
>JAMCVZ010000012.1 GCA_023476565.1 Nitrospirota bacterium | reverse complement strand
GGATCGATGGGGTAGCGGAATGTCATGAGATCAGGACACGAGGGACAAAAGGCTCGGTATTCGTCGATCTCCACATACTGGTAAACCCGTTCCTGTCGGTCGAGGATGCCCACAAGATTGCGGACACCGTTGAGAGGGAGATCAAGGATAAAATGCCCGAAGTCGTGGATGTGGTGGTACATATAGAGCCCTCGTCACAATAGCCTTATCCGCTGCGGTCTCTATCCCCACGATAGCCCGTTCAAAGCTTTGCGCAGGAGATTTTTTAGCGGATAATTTTTGTGCTATACTAAAAATTAGCATGTCGAATAATCTCTTTCGACTAGAAGCATTTAAGCCTGAACATGCCGGTGTGGTGGAATGGCAGACGCGACGGACTCAAAATCCGTTGTCCGCAAGGGCGTGAGAGTTCAAATCTCTCCACCGGCACTTTATTTTTCAATTAGTTATGGAAACCGGCAAGCCCTTTAATTTTTTCACTCGGTGACTACATTTAACCAATTTTTGACTACGTCGTAAAAATTAATTGAGCCTCATTTACTCTAACCAATTCTCAAAAGCAATGGCAGACCCGGCCACTTCCCTTATCGCATCCATGTTGTCGCGAGTAACCAAAATAAGATTGTGAGCCATTGCGACAGCTGCAAGCCAAAGATCGTTTTCCTGAATCTTTAAGTCCTTTGATGTTGTTGGCTCTCTCCATTCTTCCATTCTTCTCTTCTTTCTGTTATCAGAATCTTTTGGAGCATATTTATTAAAAAGTCTTGCCCGCAGTTTTGCATAGTACTCACGTGCCAAATTTGCATCAATCGGCAAACAAGTAAATGCAGATAATATTTCCTGAGCAAGTTTTGTTTTATCGGAATTTTTATAATCAATACGAACACCACTTTCAACTTCACCAACAGATATAGGACACAAAAATATTCTTGTATTTTCCGGTAAGGCATTCATATGTTTCTCTATTTTGGCACTTTCATCAGTCTTGATCGCGGCTTTAAACTCAGCAAGAGGGCCAAGAATATTCGTATCAAGAAGATAATAACGGTACTTCATTCTTCGTCCATCCCGATGCGTTTTATGTAATCAAGAAATGCCCTGTCATGAATCACAGGCAAACGCTCCAAAATCTTTTTGGGTGTCGCATCTCTGAACTGTTCAGATATATAAAGATGCAACGGAATCCAAGAATCAATTTCACGTGGGATGTATTCAATGAAATCAAAAGGGACACGACGCTGATATCCCCAAAAAATATCCAAAAGCTGTTTTTCTAAACGAGGGGAGAGGTTATAGAGACTTAATACTTCAGCATCTATCTGAAGTAAAATGTCTTTAGCCTTGAACTCGTCTTTATGCAAGGAATCTAGATAATTATGGACAAGAGAAGAAATAGCTTGTCTTGCGTCAGAGGATATTTCAGGGATTGGAATGGCTGCATATACTCGTTTGGGAATATCTTTTTGAAAGCTATGCGCATAAGTAAAAACTTGAGCAAGAGGAGAGTTCAAAAAAGCCGCGAGTATTTCTACGTCAAGCAAATCCACTTTGGGCCAAATACCATAAAACCTTCGACTTATTATCAAACCTATCTTGTCAATTGCAGCTGCGTACCGCCATGGACATCGTGATATACGTGAAGCAGGAACAATTACCTTTGGCTTTTCCCACGGCAAATCCCATGCATTTGAATTTTCAAATCTCCGATATTTCTTCTCAGTAGCCATGTAGACAACATCTTCCGCTGCAAATTGATTGAACCCATTGGAAACATTGTAAATACCAGGTTTAGCTCCCGACAATGGTTGAGATCGAATTATTCTATTGAAATCTTCTTTCTCTAGGTTAGGCTTATATTGAACACCAATATTGATATTAGTCATGTCTCCCAGCTTTGCATAGCTTTCAAGTCGCTCCCAGATTTCACGAAGCAAAGGAACTATAAGCCGCCCATGCATTTTGTCCTTAAAGTAGTCCTGCTGCACTTTGTCTTCCCATGTGACTTGATGCCTGAAGCGGAAACTCCTGCGATCCCGATCTTTAACTTCGCGATACGCCACTTTGTGATTGCGACTGCGCTCGTGTTTGCGACCAACAATAATTGCTGTTTCCATATCGGAATGCAGGAAAATGCGGTCAGGTAGTGCCGTAAGAGAAATTATCTCAAAATCTTTCAGGATCGTTTCACGCTCTTTTTTGTAATCAGTGCCGTCAACAAAAGACCTTGGTAAGACCAGTCCAATTAAGGATTGAGCAGGCAGGACCGGTAGCGCCCGTCTCAAAAGCTCAGCGGGCTTGGGTGTGTCTGGGCTTCTGCCTTCTATATTCTCAAATGGAGGATTGCCCACAAGAATCATGGTGTTTGCTACTGCATTTTCAAGCGTCTTGCTGGCAAATACATCGGCATTAACTAAATCCCATCCGTTTGGCTCCGGAAAATCGGCAAGCATTAGACACATACGCGCGACCTCGACCGAAAAGGCATCGATTTCTATCCCATGAAGATGAGAAACGAAAAATTTATGTCGCTGTTGGCCGCTCCAGTCTTGCGGCAGAAAATCTCTCATCCTTCTCATAGCTGCTATGAGGAAAATACCGTGTCCGGCCATTGGATCGGTAGTGTTCCACTGCGATCGTGGTAAATCTTCTATTGGAATTTGTGACATTACATAATCCGCCACATATGATGGTGTGCTATGAATGCCAAGCTTTTGCCGACTTTCTGGTGAGACAAATGTATTTTCGTAAATATATGTAAGAGTATCTACGGATATATTGCGCAAAGAAAAGCTGTTACCTATTTCCTGCGCAATGGCTTTTAATATCGCTGAAGGAAGTCCTGAAGTGACAAACGGTAAGGACGAGCCATAATAATTAGTTACAGCCTGCAATGCAGTCTGAGGAGCAGAGAAATCGATACTTGAGGAATTCAATACATCCCGATCTTTAAGTAATTTGGCTGCTAACAAACGAAAAACGACTCTGAATACTGCCGCGGGCTGAAATGCCAGGTTATGCTTCTTAATTTCTTCTTCAGTATGATGGAGTATCGCCCTTAGCAAATAATCAATCTTTTCTGCGGCTTGATTCTCCAGTGCCGGAAGCAGCCCAATATCCACAAAGTCCATCTGCTGATGCGACGGTTTAACAAAGCCAGCCTTTGCTCTGATTATGGCTTTAGGATTCCATTCATTAGCATTCTGGGAGATGATATTTGGTAAGTTGACTGTCTTATATTTTGCTTGGAGAACCGGCTCCCGCTCAGTAATAGCCCATCGCTCAGTGACGCCATTGCTCAAAATAAATATCTGAGGAGCACCCAGCGCTCTCAGTTCATTAATAACTGAAGAAGATGGCCGGTTGGTTTCATCTGCTTGAATGCCAAAACAGGCAGAACGATAATCGAGGGGTTCCTGCCCGAAAATAGCTCTTCCCACAGTGCGTATAGGCACCCCCGATGAAAAGAGGTCAGCATATTGATAGCCCCTCTTGATCAGGCTACGCCTGTAGCCTATTTTTACGAACGCATCGTCAATCTTGCCGAAAGTTAGATTGTCCCTCATCTTCCTTATGCCTTATTGTGCCTCTGTGCTTTCTGAACTGATTTTCTCCTCGGTGTATCCCAGTAAGGGCTCTTACATTTAGGGCATACCCGTGCAGCCTCCTTTTTCCTCGGAAACCACTGATGATTACATCTCAAGCACTGAAATCCATGTAGTGTTACTGTCGGCATAAATGAATAATATTATACCAAGAGGTATATGTCAATAGTAATTTATTTATAATATATTCTTATAGATAACATATTATTAGTTATATGCCAAAGCAGTTATATTTCTGAAGCAGACTATGACAACTATGGAAACTGAAGATAAACAACGATATGCTCGGTGACTACAACAAACGGCGTAAACAAGCCAGCCGTGACCACAGCAAAGACGGTAAGCCTTGAAAATACTGGACGCATCTGAAACTCAAAATCCGTTGTCCGCAAGGGCGTGAGAGTTCAAATCTCTCCACCGGCACCAAATTCAGTTCATGAGCAGCCCTTATATTACTCCCGAAATACTGGGGTCGGATGTCAACAGGCTGTTGCCCAAAGCATTTTCTCAGGATTTGTTCTGATCTACCGTCCACCCTGAAAATGATATTCCTGTATGCATCATTATATGTCGCCAGAGGTTACTTCCGCTTTCAGTTATTGCTTCATATGCTGGATCAACTGCCCTGTGTGTTTTATAGGAGAGCTTTGCCTTGCTTCCGCTATACCGCACTATTGCAGCTTGCCGGATCGGTTGTAGATATGTAACGCTGATTGACTGTCCCTGCGCTTTTGTTCTTGTCCCACCTCTTGCGTGCCTTCGATAACACACTGTGATTGGGCATATCAGAATCCAGGTCATATCCTAAAAACCATAGCCAGTCCAATCTCTCAGGCAAGGTTTCCATTAGCTCCCTCTCTGATCTGACAAACGTAAAATACCAACAATAAGATCAGTTTCAGTATTACGGCCGATGGGACTGAAACATTTCCATTGCCCCCATAACTTTTCTTTACCTCCTGATAGATGAAGTCAAAATCCACTATCTCGATTATCTTTCTGAGTGGATGATTCCGGCGCACCTTCTTATCAAGGTCTATCCCCATGTAAAATAATTTTCCCTGCGGCACAACATGGTATCCCATCATATAGTACTGCCTCCCAACAAAAGTTCTTATCTCTTTTGTTAGCAATTCTCTTGCCATATTTTATCGGGATTTGGGCAACAGCCTGTTGACATCACTCCTCACTGGAGACTTACACGACTATCTTGTATCCCTTTATCTTCTTGCAGAGGGTATTCCTGTTGATCCCAAGTATCTTCGCCGCCTTTACCTGGTTGCCGTTCGTCTCTTTCAGCACTATATTGAAGAGCGCCTTTTCGGCCTCCGAGATTACGGTCTCATACAGATTCGAGTTTTCGATCTTCGTCATCTTTCCCAGAAAGCCGTTCAGTTTGCTCTCCAGAAACTCCTTTATTGAGCAGGAGTCGTAGTCATTGGCAAAGAGGTCCCTTCTTTCAATCAGACTGCCCTTTGAGAGGATCGATGCCCTCTTGATCGTGTTTTCGAGTTCCCTGACATTCCCCGGCCAGTCATATGCAGTCATGGCCCTTTCCGCGTCTTTTGAGAAATCTTTTTGAGGCAACTCAAACGCCCTGATGGATTCTTTGAGGAAATACCGGCTGAGCGGAATTATATCCTCCTTCCTCTCTCTCAACGGGGGGAGCTTTATATCGATAACATTGAACCTGTAATACAAATCCTCCCTGAAAAGCCCATCCTTCACGCAAGCTCTGAGGTCCCTGTTCGTAGCGCCTATTATCCTTACATCCGCCTTGATGATCTTGCTGCTTCCGAGGGGGCTGTATTCCCGCTCCTGCAGAAAGCGCAACAATTTTGCCTGCAGGTCAATACCGAGCTCGGATATCTCATCAAGGAAAAGCGTACCGCCGTCAGCGGCCTGGATTTTCCCCGCGGTCTTTTCCACCGCGCCGGTAAAGGCCCCCTTTTCCCACCCGAAGAGATCAGCCTCCAGGAGCTCTTTCGGGATGGAGGCCGCGTTTATGGCTATAAACTGGCCGAACTTTCTTCTGCTGTTGTTATGGATTGCCCGTGCGACAAGCTCTTTGCCTGTGCCGCTCTCGCCTGAGACAAGGACGGTCACATCTTTGGGCGCGACCCTCCCTATTTCCTTGAATACCTTGAGGATGCTGCGGGATTTCCCGACTATATGCCCGGTCCTCTGGAAAGGCATCTCCTCTTTGCCCTGTCTCAAGGTGAGGAGTTCCTCCCGCATGGCTATGTCCCTGAAGGCCTTTTCCACAACTATCTTCAGCTCCTCTATATCAAAGGGTTTTTCGAGATAATCGTATGCCCCCTCCCTCATCGCATCTATGGCGCTCTCCATTCTCCCGTGCGCCGTTACAATAAAGACCAGGGCATCGGGACTGAAGACCTTTATCTCCTTCAGCGCATCTATCCCGTTTCCGTCCGGGAGCATAAGATCGAGGAGTATCAGCTTGTATTTGTCGACGAGCTTGATGCCCGCCCTGATACTCGTTTTCGCCTCTATTTCGTAGCCGAGGGGCTCAAGCGCCTTCCTGATAACCCAGATTACGCTCTCGTCGTCATCTATGACCAATATCTTTTTTGTCATTCCCCTTACCCCGTCACCTGAAGCGGCAGGTATACGCTTACGGTTGTGCCATGGCCCACCTTGCTTTTGACCTTTATGGTACCCCCGTGGTCCTTTATGATCTTTCTGGATAAGGCGAGGCCGAGGCCGCTGCCCCCGTCCTTTTTCGTATAGAATGGCAGGAATATTTTCCCGATTTCATCTCCGGGAATGCCCATGCCCGTATCCTGCATGGTGATAACAACCCACCTCTGCTTCTTTGATTTTGAATCCTTCCTGCCGGCCCCCCCGCCTTCGTAAACAACCATATACTCATTGGACGGCCTCGTCGAGATGCTCAGCACCGGCCGGGCAGGTCCGGAAGACACTTGATTGCCGCCCCTGCCTTTTGATTCCTTCGGCACGGTCATGGCTTCAACGGCATTCTTCAGCAGGTTAATAAAGACCTGCAGCAATTTCCCTTCATCACCGCGAATAATGGGGAGGCTCGGATCATACGATTTGCCTATCACTATCTTACTCTCTTTGACCGTGGTTCCCATTACTCTCAGCGCGTGCTCTATAACCTCATGAATATTCAGCCGGTTGAAAACAGGCATCCTCGTCATGGTAAGGTAACTCTGCAATACCGCATTCAGCCTGTCCGCCTCTTTTATAATAAGATTTACGCACTCCACTGCCTCTGAATTCCTGGCGCTCCCTTGTAATATCTGGGCCGCCCCCTTTATGCCGCTCAAAGGGTTTTTTATCTCGTGGGCAACGGAACCGATAAGGTACAGCAGCATGTCAAAATGGTAATCCTCTCTATTGGTCAAAGACAGGTTTTCCCTGATGCACAGCAACGCGCCTTCCAGGGTCCCGTCCAGGTAAAACGGTGAAATGTTCACATTTATATTTGCGGTCCTTCCCAGGTCTACTTCCATGTCCCTGCAGTTGAACAAACGTCCTTCCCTGATAGTCTTTTCCAGGAGGATGACAATGTCCTTCGCATCAGAAAACAAATATTTGAACTGCCGGTTCTTTATCTCCTTAAGACTTCTGCCGAAAAACTCCTCCCCCGCCTTGTTTGCGAAGACCAGCTTTCCCTTTTTATCGAATAAAAAGACCGCCTCGTCGAGATTATTGATAACCGCTTCAAAAGAGATCATGGAATATAAAAAGGCGCAAAAAGACCGGGTTGCACGGAAATTTTTCCGGGCTTTCCTCCGGTATCCGCCTGCATGCAGTACCTCACCTGTACAGGCTGTGCGCGTGGATGTACTTTTCTACTGTCTCCGGCAAAAGATATCTGATGCTTTTATTTTCCCTCACAAGCATCCGTATATCGGTTGACGATATGTCAAGCGGGGTTACCCGTACAAAAACAGCGCTTCTCCCTCCCCTGAGCCTGAAACGAACGGTGCTGCAGTCACAGGTCGCGGATACGGCGCCGCTGCCCTCCGGGGCCGCCGCATTGCCGCTCCGCCCATCACTGCAGGGAACCGGCTTGATGAACGGATGTGAACGCCGGGATTCATGCTCTACATAAGGGGATTTCGCGAGATCCTCCGGACTGAATTCGGGCCTTGCCACAATAACAAAATCGGCCATGCTTATCAGCCTGTCAGGCTGCCACCAGTGAGGTATATCTAAAAACGCGTCCGTACCAAGGATAAATAACAGCTCGTCCTGAGGATATATCCCGTGGAGCCTTTGAAGGGTATTGACCGTATAAGATTTTCCTGCCTGCCTCAGTTCAATATCCGAGACCGTGAAGTTTACATTAGATTCCGTTGCAAGCTTTGTCATTTCATACCTGTGCTGCGCATCCGGTAAATCCAGCGCTTTAAGAGGCGGATTCCCGGAAGGAATAAAGATTACTTTATCGAGATCAAGTTTGTATCCGACCTCCTCGGCCGTACGCAAATGTCCTAAGTGAACGGGATTAAAGGTGCCTCCGAAAATTCCTAATCTCAATAGTTACTCCAGATTTTATCCGAGCCCCATCTTCTTCAGCGCCTCATCTCCCTGCCCCTTCATCGCCGGGGCATCTTCTGTCAGATAGAGCATTACTCCGCCCTTGACCGGCCTTATTACGATCTTTCCTTCCTGCGCAAGCTGATTGGTTACCTTGATAGGATCTTCTCCCTCGAAATATTTCTTGAACGCCTCATTGAATCCCGAATAGACCGTATGTATGCCTTTATACCCTTCTTTCCTAAGACTCACTATCGCCTTTCTAATAAATTCCTCATAGCTCAGCTTCTCTGACATTTTAGCCTCCTCTATCAACGGGTTGATGCACTCTATATCATACCGCCGCCGCAGGGCAGGGAGATATGCCGAAAAAGCCTCACCAGCGACAAACCTTGTCCCCTGAGAGATGAATTTTTATAATAAATTCATAGCTTTTGTGAAGACCTCAGGCAGGGATCAGCCTTATTCCCTCACCTGCCCGCTTCCGAGGACTATGAATTTCGTACACGTCAACTCCTCCAGCCCCATCGGCCCCCGCGCATGTATCTTGTCGGTCGATATGCCTATCTCGGCGCCGAGCCCGAACTGGTAGCCGTCATTCAGGCGGGTGGAAGCATTGACGAGCACTGCAGAGGAATCCACCTCTCTCAAAAACCGCATCGCCTTAGCGTAATTCATGGTTATGATTGCGTCAGAATGTGCCGAGCCGTATTTCGAAATATGTTCCATGGCGCTGTCCATATCTTTAACGACCCTGACATTTAAAACCAGGTCAAGGTACTCGTTGTGGAAATCCTCGTCCTTCACCTCTTTTATGCCGGGGTATATGGAGACGGTTTTGGAACATCCCCTGAGTTCGACGCCGGCATCTTTGAATCGCTTGAGCATCCCGGGGAGAAAGGCCCCGGAAACAGCCTCGTCAACCAGCATTGTTTCCATCGCATTGCAGGTACCCGGCCTCTGCACTTTTGCATTCAGGCATATTTCTTCAGCCATCTTCAGATCTGCATCCCTGTCCACAAAGACATGGCAGACCCCTTTGTAATGCTTCAGCACCGGAATCCTGGAGTTTTCCGTTACAGCCCTGATAAGCCCCTCACCTCCACGGGGGATTATCAGATCGATAATACCCTCCAGCTTCAGCATCTCCATTACGGCCTCTCTGTCGGGGATATCGATAAAGGTAATCGCGCCCTCGTGTATTCCTTCAGCTTTCATGGCATCCCTCAGGATTCCGACGATGGCCCTGTTCGAGTTTATCGCCTCGGAGCCGCCCCGCAGGATAACGGCGTTCCCCGCCTTCAGGCACAGGCTTGTCGCATCAGCGGTTACATTGGGCCGGGCCTCATAAATTATCCCGATGACCCCTATAGGAACCCGCATCTTGCCGACCGTCATGCCGTTGGGCCTTTGCCACATCTTGGTCACCTCACCCACAGGATCGGGGAGTTGGGCCACTTCGACAAGACCCCGGGCCATCTCATTGACCCGCTTTTCGTTAAGGGTCAGCCTGTCGATGAGCGCCTTTGAGAGTCCCTTTTTCTCCGCGTATTCTATATCCTTCCTATTCTCTGCGATAAGCTCTTTTGTCCTGTTTTTCAGGGCCTCTGCCATTTTTATGAGCGTACGGTCCTTCTGGCTTGAAGATGCCCGCGCAAGGCTTTTAGCGCCCGCTTTCGCTTCGATTGCCTTATTAAAAACATAGTGCTTTATATCCATATGGTCCTCCATAAACAGGGCAGCGGGCGATAATCGGCGGATTTCTTTCGGAACAAGCCGCTGATATACATGCCGCGTGTATTTACCAACCGCTACCGCTTTCCACTATTAAGTTATCCTGAAAATAGAGCTAAAATCAAATGAATTTTCAGGAAGTCTCATTTTAACATAGAACTGACAAAAATATTTTGTATAATTAAGATCATAGAATATATAAAAAGATTTGGTATAATTAAACAATATTGAATATTGAGGAGGTTTTTCCATGGCAACCCCGATAGTTGATTATGATTTGTGTATTGGCTGCGGCTCTTGTGTTGAGGTCTGCCCCGAGGTCTTCGAACTCAGGGATGACAAGGCATGGGTCATAGGTCCGGACAAATGTAATACCTGTGACTGCGAAGAAGCTTCAAGTCTCTGCCCTGTTGAGGCGATAAAGTTCGAATAGCCGAAGGAGTGAGGGGACAGTCCCTATTCTACGACTTCGCTTCGCTTCGTCCGTGGTAAACCACCTACTGTTGGTAAATAGGGACAGTCCCCAGCGCACGATACTGTCATTGGACTTATTCCATGAAACACCACACTATTTCTTTCCGCTTGATTTCTTCATCTTGCATTTTGCGTTGTTTTTATCCCGGTGGCCAGTGCATCCGGCGTCCGCCGAGAATATGAAGGTGGATATGATAGACCGTCTGGCCGCTTTCCGGATTGCAGTTGGTTACTATCCTGAATCCCCTTTCAGCGATCCCCTTATTTTTTGCTATTTTATTGGCAACCGTTATCAGGTGGCTGATCAGGCTGCCGTCCTCCTCCCCGATATCCATAATCGTAGGGATATGCTTTTTAGGGATCACCAGCGCATGAACAGGCGCCTGCGGGTTTACATCTTCGAAGGCAAGGGCATGCTCATCCTCATAGATTATTCTCGCCGGTATTTTTTTGTCGATGATCTTACAGAATATGCAATTGCTCATAAACCCTCCGGGAAACAGTTGTAGGGGCGCCCTTTGATCATGGGCAGCCACATAGGCCCCTACATTATTTTCCTGTAAAAGCACGTCCTGTTGCCCGTATGACATGCGCCTGCGCCATGCTGCTTTACCTTTATAAGAAGCGTATCCGCATCGCAGTCGTACAATATCTCCCTGACCTCCTGCACATGGCCCGAGGTCTCGCCCTTCTTCCAGTATTTCTGCCTTGACCTCGACCAGAAATGCGTGAAGCCCGTTTCTACGGTTGTTTTTAATGAGGTCTCGTTCATATAGGCCATCATGAGCACCTCGCCGTTCTCAGCGTCCTGGATTATGGCCGGGACAAGCCCCTTTTCATCATATTTAAGTTCCGGTATCATGGCGATCGTCAGCCTCCCCGTTTACAGTTTATATCCTATCTTTCTGAGGAACTCTTTTCTGCGGACCCTGTCCTCAGGGGCCTCCACACCCTTCGGGGGGAAACCGTCAATCACCCCTATAATACCATTTCCCTGTTCCGTAGAGGCAACAACCACTTCAAGGGGATTTGCCGTCGCACAATAAATCCCGCAGACTTCAGGGCAGTTTTTGATCTGGTTCAGAATATTGATGGGGAATGCGTTCCTCAACACAACGCAAAAGATATGGCCCGCCCCTAGCTCCTGCAGCGTCCCCGCGCAAAAACCGGTGAGCTCATCGTCGTTGCCCTCGGTTCGTATGAGGCACGGTCCTGACGCCTCTGTAAAAGCAATGCCGAACCTGGCATGAGGTATCGTTGTAGCGATTATCTCGTAAAGATCCTCCGCAGTCTTGATGAAGTGTGTCTGGCCGAGGATTACATTGCATCCTTCGGGAATACCGACCCTTATTGTCCTGATTTCCATGCTTTTCCCCCTTGATTTATGGCTTGAGAGCGTTGCTTGCAGAGGCCCGCGATCTCAAGCCGCGATGAGAGTATATGTTATAATGAAATAAATTTTCCTGTAATATGTCAAGTTGAAAAGTTCGGGAGCTCGGATCAGGCACAAAATCCGGAGGAGTATTGAATATTTTCAGCTTCACACTCCGGACTCCTGAATCCGGATACCGAGAGGATGACCGTGGCAAAACACAGAGCGCGCCGGCTTATTCCACATTTTAGACCGGCATTGTTCATTTTATCCCTTTATTTCCTGATTTTTGTGCATTCAGATCCGGGCTTCGCCATGGAGATTTCCTCAGTCAACGTAAGGATATCCAACAGCGAAATATTTGTTACGACTGCGCTCAAACCCGACCCCAAGTTCATAGATGATATGAATGAAGGCCTGTCCAAGGAATTCACATTTTTTATCGACCTCTTCAGGGTCTGGAACATCTGGCCCGATGAGTTCATCCTGGGCAGGAAGATCATAAAAAATCTAAGGAGCAACCAGATAAAACGGGAATATGTAGCCACAAGCATCTACGGGAACATCCACCTCGAAAAACGCTTCAAAGACCCTGATTCGATGATCGAGTGGTCGATGAATATCGCGGACCTGAAACTGGCGAACGTAAAGGAGTTGGAACCGGGGACCTATTTTATAAAAGTCACCGTCGAATCCCGTGCCAGGAAGCTTCCGCCGGTCATAGGATATCTTCTGTTCTTTGTGCCTGAAAAGGATTTTACCATTTCAAAAAACTCCCCTGTCTTTACGGTAAGCGCAAAAGTATCGCCATGAAGATCTTCAGGCCTCTGATAACGATTTTCGGGCTGCTGCTTCTTGTCGCGGTTATAACCGCCGTCGAACTTTACTATATCAAATTACCCTCGGTCGACATCACGACGCGCCTCCTGCTCATCGCCCTCCTCACTCTCAACATACTCGCCCTCCTTACCCTCATGTTCTTTGTCGGGAAAAACCTTTTCAGGCTCTACATGGAAAAGCGGTACAGGGTCATGGGCTATAAATTCAGGACGAAGCTCACGGCGATATTTGTCGTGCTCACGCTTATTCCCTCGGCTTTTCTCTTCATTGCCGCCAGCGGGCTTGCAACCAATTACATCAGCCGTTTTTTCGCTCCCCAGATGAAGGAGCCGTTCACCAGGTCAGTCGAGCTTGCGCAGGCTTTCTACGATTTTGAGAGAGAGCAGGTGCTTGCGGCAGCACGGGAGGCGGCCCGCGGCAAGCAACTCGTTGCCGCAGAGCTGTCCGTCCGCAGGTATACAACGTTGCAGGACAACGCAACCGATGTAATCAAGGATGCCCTGCACGGCAAGGAAGGCACGGAGGTCATTTCAAAAGACAGCGGAGATATCGTAAGGGCCGCTGTCCCCGACCACGCAAAGGGGGACAGGGGAGCAATCGTTGTTGAACTGGTATTGCCGAAAAAAATTTCCGAGAGGGCGGAGAAACTAAAAGAGCTCTACGAGGATTATCTGAAGCTCGAATCCTTCAAGGAGCCCTTGAGGCTCAACTACATATTCATCCTCGGGTTCCTGACCCTGATGATAGTATTTACCGGATTATGGGTCTCGCTCAAAATATCGAGGGGCATTACCATTCCCATCCAGAGCCTTGCAATGGCCACCGAACAGGTCGCTTCCGGAGATCTGAATGTCAGGGTCGATGTCAGGAGCGAGGATGAAATCGGTCTCCTGATCGACTCGTTCAACCAGATGGTAAGGCAATTGAAAGACAGCAAGGATTCGCTTGAGAAGGCGTACATGGAATCGGACAGGAGAAGGCTCTATCTCGAGAACATACTCGAGAATATCAATTCGGGCGTAATGTTCCTCGACAACAAGGGGAAGATTTTGACCATCAACAAGGCTGCGTGCTCCATACTGAGCGTCGCGCAGGAAGATGTCATCGGCAGGGATTACAGGGATTTCATCGCCGGCATCAATTCAGATGAGCTGGCGGCTCTGGTACATGACATGGAAGGCACCGAGATAAGGGAAATCAAGAGGGAAGTGAAGGCGAACATCAAGGGCAGGGTCATCATACTCAGAATTTACATATCGGGGATCAGGGAGACCTATACCTCAAAGGCCCTCGGCATGCTCGTTGTTTTTGCGGACCTCACGGATATCATAAAGGCCCAGAAGGTTACCGCCTGGCAGGAAGTGGCGCGAAGGCTGGCCCATGAGATTAAAAACCCGCTGACGCCGATCAAGCTGTCGACCGAGCGGCTCGTAAAAAAATGGCAGCAGAAGGACGAGGATTTCGACTCAGTCTTCGAAAAAGCGACAAAAACCATTATCACGGAGGTTGACAGCCTCAAAAAACTGGTCGACATATTTTCCAGGTACGGCAAAATGCCCGACGTTAACAAGGCGCCCGCAAATCTTCCGGAACTTATAGATTCCGTGATCGGCCTGTACAAGGGCTTCAGGGACGTAGAGATAAATACCGCTATCCAGAACGGTATCGCTTCGGTTAATATCGATGCAGAGCAGTTCAAGAGGGTGCTCGTGAACATCATAGACAATGCCATAAAAGCGATCGACGGCAAGGGGGGCATTGCTATTTCCGTAAAGATGAATGAAAATAACAGGATAGTGATCGATATCGCGGATACGGGTCCCGGGATACGGGACGAGGAGAAGGAAAAGCTCTTCCTTCCCTATTTTTCAGGCAGAAAGGGCGGTACCGGCCTCGGCCTCGCCATTGCCAACAAGATAGTAGCTGATCATTCGGGACGGATAACCGTAAGGGACAATAATCCGCGCGGCAGCATCTTTACCGTGGAAATACCGATGGCATAATTGAAAGACAAGTTATTCATAGTGTGGTGTTTCAGAAATACATGGAATAAGTCTGTCATTCGGAGCGAAGCGAAGAAGCTTGCCGTGAGATTGCTTCGGGAATCCTTCCCTCGCAATGACAGTATAACACCGAGGGGACTGTCCCCTCACTCCCGCACAAATAACTGAATAACTATAAATAACATGCTTTTAACTTTTAAGAGGTTATGTGATGACCAAAGAGACTATTTTGATAGTTGATGACGAAGAAGGGATACGGGAGAGCCTTTCAGGGATATTTGAAGATGAGGGTTACAATGTCCTTACGGCCTCGACCGGTGAAGATGCCCTGGAAATAGCCAGGGAGCATACTCCCGGCGTCGTCCTTCTGGATGTATGGCTCCCCGGGATGGACGGGCTCGAAACACTGTCAAAATTAAGAGAAGCGGACAATGATATCCCCGTAATCATCATTTCAGGACACGGGAATATCGAGCTTGCCGTTAAAGCCACCAAATCCGGCGCCTATGATTTTCTGGAAAAACCCTTATCGCTCGAAAAGGTTCTGATAGTTGCCGGAAGGGCCCTGGAGCGCAGGAAGCTCGAAGAGGAGAACCGGGTACTCAGGGCGGATTTAAACAGAAAGTGGAGATTGATAGGGGATTCTGCGAAGATGAAAGTCCTGCAGCAGCAGATAGAAATGGCCGCGCAAAGCAACAGCAGGGTACTTATCCTCGGGGAAAGCGGTGTCGGCAAAGAGCTCGTTGCGAGACTGCTGCACGAAAAGAGCATGCGCGTAAAAGAACCGTTTGTCGAGGTCAATTGCGCTGCAATGCCCCAGGAACTCATAGAGAGCGAATTGTTCGGGCATGAGAAGGGCGCATTTACCGGCGCAACCGAAAGGAAGAGCGGCAAATTCGAGCTTGCGGACAGAGGGACCCTGTTCCTCGACGAAGTAGGAGATATGACGCTGCAGACCCAGGCAAAAGTGCTCAGGGTGATTGAAACTCAGGTATTTCAAAGGGTCGGGGGCAATAAAAATATAAAGGTCGACGTGAGGATTATCGCCGCTACGAACAAAGACCTTTCAGGGGAAGTCAAAAAAGACAATTTCAGGGAGGACCTGTATTTCAGATTAAACGTGATCCCTATCGTGGTCCCTCCGCTGAGGGAAAGGAAAGAGGATATTCCGCAGCTCATCCGGAATTTCATCGAGACCTTCACGCTTGAAAACGGCATGCGTCCGAAAGAGATCTCCCAGGATGTTTCAAAGATGCTCCAGGATTATGATTGGCCCGGCAATATACGGGAACTTAAGAATATTGCCGAAAGACTCATGATCATGGTGCCGTCACCGGTGGTCGGCAGAGTGGATGTAGAGGAATTGGGCATATTCAAATCCAAACAGGCCGCCAGGGAATACGATTATTTCTCCTGCGATACCCTGAAGGACGCACGGGACGCTTTCGAAAGGGACTTTATAGCCAGAAAGCTCGAAGAAAACAACTGGAACATATCGAAAACCTCAGAAGCGATCGCTATCGAGAGAAGCAATCTCCACAAAAAGATAAAGGCTTATGGAATTAGCGAACCACATAACTGAAAGTGTCAGTGCCGGTGATCAGTATCAGGAAGACATTTTTAAACTGATACCGGCACTATCCACTGACACTATTCACCGGCGCCTGATATGAGCGCCATTGTTGCAATTGTAGGCAGGCCCAATGTAGGCAAATCAGCCCTTTTCAACCGCATGTTGAAACACGGGGGCAATGCGTTGAGGTCCGCCGCAATAACTGAGAGTACTCCCGGGGTCACCCGCGATAGAAATTACGGCGAGACCGAGTGGGAGGGGAGAAGACTCATGGTCATCGATACCGGAGGTTTTTATGCCGAAGGTATCCCCGGCGAAAGCGATGAAATAGCACGGCAGGTAAAAGAGCAGGCCCTGTTTGCCATTGAAGAGGCCGACCTGATAATCCATCTCCTTGACGGCAAGGAGGACCTCACCCCTTCGGACCTGGAACTTGCGAATATACTCAGGGGGTCGGGGAAAAAAATCCTCTGGGTTGTAAACAAGATAGACTCCCTCTCAAAGGAGAGCAGGCTTGCTGAATTCTACCGCATAGGGGCGGATGAGATATTTCCCGTATCCGCCATCACAGGCTATGACTTCGATGAACTCATGGATAAGATCATTTCAAGTATCCCTTCCGAAAGCTTTACGGAAGGCAGCCGCCGGGACAGTGACAGCATGCCCAAAATTGCGGTTGTCGGCAAACCGAATGCCGGGAAATCAACCCTGATCAATTCACTGCTGGGTAAAAAGAGGCTCATAGTCAGTCCCATTCCGGGCACTACAAGAGACGCTATTGATTCCATATGCGCCTATTACGGGAAGAAGTACCTGTTTATCGATACCGCCGGGATACGCAAAAAAGCACCGGAATATTCCATCGAGGGTTTCTCCGTTATCAGGGCGGTCAAGAGCATAGAGAGGGCGGATGTTGTCCTCATAGTACTCGATATATCCCAGGGCATCGCTGAACAGGACCAGAGAATAGCCGGGATTGTGGAAGAATACGGCAAAGGCGCCATATTCCTTCTCAACAAATGGGATCTCGTCGAAGCCCCTGATGCGGCATATAAAATAATCACCCGGGAATTGAAGAATAAAATATGGTTTATGGATTATGCTCCGTACATAACCATATCGGGCATGGAGAAAAAGCGGACAACCAAAATATTTCCCCTCATAGATGAGATCATCTCCGAGAGAAAGAAACGGATCACAACCGGGTCGCTCAATAAATTCCTCTCAAAAACAAGACCTTTGCTTCCTTTCCCCAGATGCAAGGGAAAAGAAGTAAAAGTCTTTTACATGACCCAGGTCAATGTGGAGCCGCCGGCCTTCACAATTTTTGCCAATTACCCCTCTGCTATTAAGGAGCAGCATCTGAGAAATCTTGAAAAGGCACTAAGAGAAGAATACTCGTTTACGGGCACTCCGATAAGAATTTATGTTAAGTCACGATGAAATATGGTAAAATAACGGTTAGTGAATATGTCTGCTTAAATAAATAAGGTGAAATGAGCAGGGCTGACTAAAGATTATGAGCACGGCGAGCTGCTTATTTCTGACAGCGACAAAGAAGGAGGAAAAACATGCAAAAAATACTCGTAGCACATGACGGCTCCAAATCTTCTGACAAGGCCTTAAAAAAGGCCGTAGAATTAGCAATAAACTCTAACTCCTCACTCACGGTTCTGGCTGTTGTTCCTGAACTCTACCTCACGGAACTTCCTGATGCCGACAGAAACCGTATTTTCGAATCCCTTTCAGAAGAGACCAGGGAGGCCATGGAAAAAATAAGGAAAGCCCTTTCAGGCAAATCGATAGAGGTCAAGACATTGATCAGGCAGGGGGACCCCGCCGAGAAGATACTCGAAACCGCTCAGAAAATGAAGGTGGATTTGATCGTGACGGGCTCTCACGGGAGGCATGGTGCAAAAAAGTTCCTCCTCGGCAGCGTCTCATCAAAGGTAGTCGATTATTCGAAATGTCCGGTACTCGTCGTTAAGTAAACTATCACATACCGTTCATTATCCGCCGTTTAAAGCTGCCCATAACCAGGGACTATTCCTGCCATATACAGGTTCTGTTCTTGCCGGTTTTCTTCGCATTGTACAGGGCGGTATCAGCCCTGGCTATCATTGCGTCCAGGCTGCCCGCGTCTGTGCCGTACGTCGCGACACCGAAGCTCGCTGTTACGAACGCCCTTCTGCCCGGGCTGACTCTGAGCGGGGCCGTTTCGATGGCAATACGTATCCGCTCCGCGACTTCGAGGGCCGTCATTTTGTCCGTATTGGGCAGTACGACTATAAATTCCTCGCCACCGTACCTCACCCCTATATCCGATGACCGTATGCTCCTGCTTATGGCCTGGGATATGCTCTCCAGGGCCATATCGCCCGCTTCGTGCCCGTAGGTATCGTTAAAGGTTTTAAAATTATCTATATCGAACATGATTATGCTCAACAACTGATTGTTTCTTTCGGCCAGGGCCAGGTGCTTGTCCATGAACGCTTCCATGTACCGCCTGTTGTACAGGCCTGTAAGCGGGTCGATAAGCGCCAGTTTCCTGTTCATCTCCAGAAGCCTTATGTTGTTTATCACCGGAGCGAGCAGCGAGATAAAACTGTCGATGGTCTCTTTCATATCATCGGTAAAAGAGCCGGCGCTTCTGCTGTACAGGTGAAGGACCCCCGCTATTGAACCGCCGATGTCGATGGCGGTACAGCAGGAACTCCCTGCTTGTGCTTCGAGCCTCTGGAACGGGCAGGCGCAATCCCGCGACAGGTCCTTTACCGTAAAAGTGCCCGCATGAAGGTAAGCCCTGCATTTATCAACGCCCGGGAATTTACCGGCCTCCGCCAGCCCGGAATTATTGTATCTTATCGCGTCCTCGGCGAAGTACTTGCCCGGGTCTGTGCTTACCAGGTAAATCGCATCTATACCCTCACCCTTTCTGAGCGAGAGAAGATAATGCTTGAATATCTCGTATGCCTCTGTTTCGGACACTGCACGGGCAAGGTCCCTGGAGAACGATGCAATCAAATTCAGGATGTGGTCTTTCCGCAGAGATGCCATCCGCTCCTCTTCCCTGTAAAGGATCAGGGAAATGCTCCTGGCCATCGCCTCGACCAATTCGAACTCGTATTCCGTATATCCCCCCTCCCTGTTGGCAACGGCTATCATGCCCATGACCCTGTCATGCCACATGAACGGGACACCCATGAAGGAATTTAAAGGCATATGCCCTTCCGGAACTCCCTTCCTGCAGGGATCATCGGCGCTATTGCTTATCACGGGCTTTTTTGTCCGTATCACCATCCCGAAAAGATTGTCCATGAACGGGCAGCTTATATACCCCATGCTGAAATATTGCTGCATCGCCCTGTCATAAAGCTCCCTGTTCCTGTCGTCCTCCCACCGTGCGCCTTTGATGGAAATAATCTTCAGCCCTCTCCTGTCGCCCTCATCGTGAACGGAGGCCACGGCGCCGTATTCGCTGTTGGTCAATGCAAGGGCTGTACCGAGGATGTGCTCGATGGGTTCTTTTATATTGTCCGAGCGTACATATGAGACTATTGCCCTGTTTATCGCCGATATCATATTGTGCTGCCTCTCCAATTCCCTATGTGTCGCTATAAGGTCTGAAAGGTCGGTTATAAACGCAAACGCCCCTATCGCCTTTCCCGATGAATCCAGAAAGGGCGAGGCCGATACCATGGTATAAACGTCGGTCCCTTTTCTATGCCTGAGCGTTACGGCGCAATTCTCGGGAATCCCCTGTTTGAGATTCTCAAGGACCTGCCCAAGAGCTGTTTTGCTGTCCTCATCAGCGACATCATAGACGGTTTTCCCCACCAACTCGTCTTTCCCGTAACCGAGAATATCGGACAACGATTTATTTACTTTGATGATCTCTCCGCTCAGCCGCACTTCCCAGTAGCCTTCCTTTGCGGTCTCAAGCACTTTCTGGTCTCTTTTCTTGAGGTCATAGAGCTCGGTGATGTCCGTAATCACGCTCACAACCTCCTCAAGCTCCTTTTCAGGATTGAATACCGGCGTAATGCTTACCTTGAACCAGAGAGCGGTTCCGTCAGGTCTCTTCAGTCCCCGTATCACATTTTTAAAAGTCCGGTCATCTCCCAGCGAATGGGATATAAACAGGTCATCCCTGCCGAGGATCATGCCTGTCTCATCCACAATGGTAAATTCTTCGAAACAACAGGGTTTGCCGATCATGTCGTCCCCTGTAATGCCGAACATGTCCAGCGCCGCCTGGTTGACCTCTCTTGCTATTCCATGCCTATCGGATATTATGAGACCCTCGGACAGTGTCTTAACAATATTTTCGAACCTGTTCCGTTCGCTCCTGGCCGATTCGCTCAAAATAGGTCTAAGGGAATCCTTGAGTTTCTGCAATTGCCCGCTCATGCCCTTTGCTGCGTCTTTAATGAATCTCACACCTTAGCTCCGCCTGAAACAGACTGATTTCAGGTCTTTTAATTCATGTCCCTCAACCGTTGCTCTTAATGAACAATTTGAGGGCCTCGCTATACGTCATCGGGACAAAGCCGAAAGCTTTCTCAACGGAATTCTTGTCGCAGATATTATCCATTTGGAGAAGCTCCAGTTGCTCATGGGTAACCGCAGGTATTTTTTTGCCGAACAGGCTGCCTATTCCCCTGGATATTGCGGAAAGAGGCAGGCTCAATTTTATGATTTCGAGGGGGATGTGCATTACGGGCTTATTGACGCCCATTGCTTTCATAAGCCGGGCAATTATTTCATTATAGGTGAGGTGTTCGGGGCCGCCGAGTTCGTAGGTACGTGAAGCGTGCCGCGCAACGCGTGATAAGTCGGAAAAGATTGCCATAAAGCACCTTATCCAATCCCCAACATACATCGGCTGGAATTTTGTAGCGCCATCTCCCGGAATGGGGACAACCGGTCCAATGTTTATAAGCGCTTTAAGCCTTTCGGTAAAACCGTCCCCTTCTCCTGCAACAAGAGATGGTCTGAAGATAGTGTACGGAATTCCACTGGTTTTTACAATCTCTTCCGCCTCTGCTTTGGTCTTCAGGTACTGTGCCTGCGCTGCAGCGGAAGCGCCGAGGGCGCTCTGGTAAAAGAAGTATTTTACCTGCGCCTCTTGTGCCTCATCAACCAGGTTGCGCGTCCCTTCGGCATGCACCCGCTCAAAGGTTGCATCGCCCTTTTCCTCGATGATGCCTGCGAGATGGACTACGCTATCACAACCGTCAAGCTTGCCTTTAAGGCTTTCCCTGTCCGTAATGTCCCCTGGAGCTGTCTCGAAGCCCGCGCTTTTGCAAACCCTCGATTTCCCGGGCGATCTCATGAGGCACCGTACCTTGTGCCCGCTTTTGCCCAGGGACTCAACCAGATGACCGCCGATAAATCCTGTTCCGCCTGCAATCAAGAGCATAAGGACACCTCTTATCCCTCTCTTCTGTCGGTTTACGAATAACGGCTGCAGCCGGGCCTGAAGGGTGTTGGCCCTCAATTCCTTCTGAACATTCAAATTTTGAATCCTGGATTTATTCAGGATTTCGATATCAGGATTTGGAATTTGCCTCCTTGTCTTTATTTACCAAACCAGTCTTCCCCTCCTGTTTGCCCAGCACGAAAACGATACATCGACAAAATAGGACGCGGGATGACGGCTGGCTGCCGCTGTCTTCACACCGAGAGCGGTCGTTTTGCCCCCGCACCCCAACGGGCCGAGGCCCAGGGCATTGATGTCGTCGAGCAATCCGGCTTCGAAGTTTGCCATTGTGCTGTCCGGGTGCATAGCGGGAAGTCTCCTTATAAGCTGCTTTTTAGAAAGAAACGTTACCTGGTCCCTGGCTCCGCCCACTGCAACCCCGATGGTATACGGCGGGCACCCCTTGCCCCGGGCCTTGAAAACCGCATCAAGAACGCATTTCCTGATACCGTCAAAATCCCTTTCAGCAATAATCGTTACAGCGTTATTGCGTTGAGCGTCGGGCGTTGAGGTTTCCTTTTTTGCCGTAACGCCATAACTCTCAGCGCACAACTCTGCCGGCAGTTTGTAAAGCTGTCCCAGGTTTTCACAACCGCCGCCCTTTAACATCAGATCAACGGCAAGCGCCTGCTCGGCTGTCTCCTCTATGTAAATGAGGGGAAAGAAATCGCCCACATTATCACCTGTATTTCTCCCGGTAATGGTATCAACAGCATCAGGCCTGAGCGGTATTTTCACTGTAGCAAGCCTGGTCGCATCCAGGATTACATCTTTAATAAGCTGATGGCTTAATCCGATCGGGATCTTCACGAAAAAGACGGGGAACCCGGTATCCTGGCATAAGGGGCGGGATTCTGACCGGGCAGTCGAGATATTTTTCAGGATTACGCCCAGTGATTCTTTTGCAAAGGGATCTGTTTCTTCTGAAAAAGCCTTCTTTAATGCTTCTTCTACATCGTTGGGAATGGATGTGGCTACCTTTTTATAAAGCTCGACTACACCGTCTCGAAGTTTTAACAAACCGATCTCCAGCCATTCCCGCACGTTATGCGCGGGAGATTTGTCAGCTAAGAAATGTCCGCCGTGGCAAAAATAATCTCATCCCTGAAAGACCTTATCAGCGAGGGCCTTTGCCAGGGCCCTAATGGTCTTCTTGTCATTCTGACTGCCTGCATATACGCCTTGTGTCTCGTGTTAAGATTTTCCGCGATTACAAGCATGGGCCCTCCTGTTTCGTTATATGGAAAGTATATCAGAAAGAAGGAAGTTTTGGGAGGAGACCTATCTGTCAGTTACACCCGACAGGGTAAAATTAACCTGGTAATTGCAATTTGCATCACCATCGATCGCCTGGTCATAAGTAATTGACTGATTAAGGAAAGTATTACAGGTACTGCCCCTTCGATACCTGCCGACCGTTGCCCCGGGGACAAGAAAGCTGCCTGCGGTATCCGAAATTTCCGTGTTATTCTTTACATCTTCACTGCAAAACCCGCCTATAAGGAAGTCAAAGGTTGCTCCGGCAGCATTCCATATCCTCACATTATTCCCCGACTCTGTTATGGTCAGAAACAATGGTTGCTGAGCAATATTGTCATTGCTGCCCGATGTATCATTATTATCCCTTACAAAAACGGTCAATGGAAATGTTCCCCGCTGAAAAAGCGCTCCCGTATTTGCCGTAAGTGTAAGATTGTTCGCCTGCCCCCATGACGCCTCTGCCAGTGATAGACAATTGGCACTGGTGACATTGGGGGTAAGGGTTAACCCTCCAGGCAAAGTCCCCTGTGTGCACCATTTATAGCTGCCGCCGCTTGGAAAAGGGATTCCTCCTTGTGCAAAGAGAGTTGCGGAATAAGCGCCGCACCTGTATCCGGAAGGCAGTTGAGCATTTTGAATTTTAAGTTGAGCCCCAACACATCCCACCTTTGTCCTCAACTCATCAAGGGTCACCCATTTGACAATGTCATCGTAAGGCTCAAGCCGGGTAAAATCGGTCGCATTGTCGTCTACATTGAGAGTATCTATAGGATATACCCGGACACAGGTCTGCCCTGCAGGGCATGTCCCGCCGATAGATGTCCCGGTCTGGATATTATAATTATCAGCTCCGCTTACAACGACAAAGGCGGCATTCGGAATGTTTGTCGCAACCGTGCATGCAGCATCCTGGCATATTGTCAAACTCGTAATACTTCTGCCGCAAATAGCATCTGTGGAGCCTGCCGGAATAGAGGTGAGGCCCGGGTCCGCAAAATAGTACAACGGCTTTGTCCATGCATCGTTGGGATTTCTTACTTTAGTAGGGAACTCCGTTGAAGTGGGGAGACGTTTACTTGCAGCGCTGAAACTTATCACCGATTCTACCGAGGCAGTGACGATATCCTTTGTTTCGTTATACTTTGCCGTCTTTGTAAGAGGGCCTATCAATCCCATCCCAAGGGAGACGAGAATTCCTATAACCACCAGCACCATTGCCAGCTCTATAAGAGTGAACCCCTTATTACCGCTTGATAAAGCTTATTAAAGGCATAAGCTTGTGGACTTCCCTGCTGCCGGCCTCATAACGAGGCAGGGACGGCTCCATATGCCTGATCTCAGCCCTGAGCAGGTCGATGGCTCCCCTGGTTTTTGAAAGGTCCGATACTCTTGCTTTCATGTATCCGATCCCCAGACCGGAGAGGATGAGGAAAAGCATCATAAGGTATGTAAGAATACTTTTTTGAAATATGAAAAACCTGTAACTCTGCGGGAGGATGTTGGCGGCCCCAAGTTCTTTATCCGGAATCAGGGATGACAAGGGCACGATAAAATCCATGACATCCCATTCTTTGGGCGCCCTGACATTGTACGGGGCTTTCATACAGACCGCAGGGACCGTAAAGTCCGCGGCTGTTTCATATTTCTTATATGCGTTCCCCAGCAGGACTATTTGTGACGGCATGAGCTTCAATGTCTGGCGGCAGTAGTTTACCGTCATATTGATATCATGGACATCGAGATCGAGATCGTGAAGACCGCTTTCATGAGATTGCGCGGCTCTCACAAAATAAGGCTTTCCCTCTTTCACCAGAAATAATGTTTTGCTAAGCCCCGATTCCATTACGCAGAGCAGCGGCTCGTCCGTCATTTCGACGGATGAATACACCAATCGGGAAAGGACGAAAACACCCGGATATATATGCCGGACTATTTTATTGTGCCGGCTGAACCTGTTGACAATCTGGAACAGTTCGGCATTGCTGACCGCAAAGGCAAAAACGTCCTTTCCGCGCTTCCCTTCGCGAACCGCCTCCCCCAGGACAAGATAGAAAAACGAAAAGTCCTGAAGCTCAGGGGCCCTCCTCCTGACTTCCGATTCAACAAGCTTCTTAAGATATTTATCCTTTGCCGGCGGCAGGAAGAGGACATCATGATAGGATGCTTTGAAGTCGGATACAACGGTAAAATAGCGGGTCTTCTCATTTCTGAGAAAGATATCAAACTCCTCATCGCGCAAGGTAAGGGCTTGGTGGATTGTCAGATTTGATCGGGTAGATGCATTAACTACCTTGATAAATTCGCCTTCAAAGCTGACAGCTATATGGTTCGCCAAATACTGCTCCCGCTTTCCGTGAGGCATTGTCAAAGCCTCAGGAATCCCGCTGAAATCAACCAGGATATACCTGCTGCGCCAGGTGGCGTTATTATATCATGGTCAGCGACTGTTATGCCCCCTGTGCCCCATCCACAGCGGTCTGCAGTATGTGTCCCTTAAAACCAGCGCTTGCCCTGACCCGGCATTCTTCAACTGCCTGCCTATTATATACACATTGCCATCCCTGCCGAAGTATTTTGAACCCTTTATTTCCCACTCGGAGCCGGAACGGAATGATATCCCCTCCTGGGACAAATACCAGGGCGGCGCGGTAACCACATTGTAAATCTTGCTGTCAAATTTGAGTCTCACAACAACAGGGCCCATCATCATCCCTTTCATGACCTCGACTACCGTCCCCTTGACTGTAATCTCGGTATTCTCATCGTATCCTTCCTTGACATCGGATGCTGCATGCGCCGATGAAAACAGCGGAGCGAAAGAGAGGATAAGGATACCCAACAGCACTTTTATTTTTAGCTTATTCTTCATAAATAACCATGAACCGGTCGGTTAAGCTGAGGGCAATAGGAATTTCAGCAATTGCCTATTGCCCTTTTCATTACATCGACATTCTGCCCATGCCCATACGGCCTTTGCCCATGGCGCCCATGCCCATCGTGCCTGTTCCACAGCCGCACGATCCGGGGCCCATCATACCTGCAACTCCGGCCTCCGTAGCCTTCTTGTCAATCTCTGTCCTGATATCGACCATCGCCTTCTGTTTATCAGCAATAGCCTTCCAGTCGGGTTTTTCCGTTGCCCTGAGTTCCATCACTTCTGTCATAAGCTTGAACATCTTTTCACGCAGAGGGGTAATATCTTTCTGGAACTGCGCAGCCTTCCGGGCCTGCTCAGGAGTCAAGGCGCCGCCCATCATACCCATGCCCATGCCTGCTCCCGGTCCGGATGCAAGCGCTCCGGAAACAACTGCAACTGCCAGGGCAATCGCCAATCCTGTTGCCATTATCTTTTTCATCACTTTCACCTCCTTCCTCAATCTGGCTTCTGAGCAAATATGAATGAAGCAACTGCCGTGCCAGATGGGAAGGCTTTGTTTCTTATACATTTTTACAGATACACTTCTATTGAAGTGCAATTTCTGCATATGAGAGGTGCAATATTTGCACTTAAAACAATACTTAAAGCAGCTCACTTTACAATCATCCCTGTATCCCATACTCTTTTATCTTGTACTGGAGCGCCCTCAGCGATATGCCCAGTGTTTCCGCGGCATTTTTTCTATTGCCGCTTGCCTTTTTGAGCGCATTCTCTATGGCGATCCTCTCAATGGTCTTCAGGTCTCCCTGAACCCCCTGAGCGCCGCTTACGGGAAACTCAAGGTCAGGCACTGCGAGCTGCTGTCCCTTACTCGTAATAACGCCCCTCTCGATGATGTTTTCAAGCTCGCGTATATTTCCGGGCCATGGATAGCGAACCAGCTTTCCCGGTAGATCATCGGGCATGGTTTTAATTTCTTTACCGAGCCGGGCAGAAACAGTCCTTACAAGATATGCTGCAATTGCAGGGATGTGCCCTTTCCTCTCCCGCAGAGGGGGGAGAGATATGGGGAATACATTGAGGCGATAATAGAGGTCCTCTCTGAATTTATTTTCAGCAACCAGTTCCTTAAGGTTCCTGTTTGTCGCCGCAATTATCCTTGCATTGGTCTTTATCGTATTAAGAGAGCCGAGGCGCTCGAATGTCTTGTCCTGGAGGACTTTCAAAAACTTGACCTGCAGCGCAGTGCTCATCTCCGCTACTTCATCAAGAAAGAGAGTCCCCTCATCAGCCAGCTCGAATTTTCCTTTTTTCTGGGACACTGCCCCGGTGAACGCCCCCCTCTCGTAGCCGAAGAGTTCTGATTCAAGGAGATTTCCAGGTATGGCGGCGCAGTTGATATCGACGAACGGGCCGCTTCTGCCGCTTAGAGAATGAATTATTTTCGCTATCAGACTTTTACCGGTGCCGGTCTCTCCATAGATGATGATTGTTGCATTGGCAGGGGCTGCATCCTTGACCTCCCCGAGGACATTTTCCATTCCGGAAAATATAATCTCAAGAGGGGGAAGGTCCTGGAGAGGGCCTGATTTGAGCAGCCTGTTTTCCGTTACAAGCTTTTGCTTTTCATATATCTTCGCCACCGCAATCCTCAGTTGTTCCGGCTCTCTGAGCGGTTTGGCAATGTAATCCGTTGCCCCTCTCTTCATTGCCTCGACCGCGGTATCCACTGTCGCAAAGGCCGTGACCATTATGAAATCTATTTCGGCGTTCCTTTTTTTCACCTCTTCCATAAGCGCAATGCCGTCCATCCCGGGCATCTTCAGATCGGTGATTATGAGATTGGGAACAAACGAATCGATGTTTTGCAGGGCATTTTCAGGGTCTGCAAACCCTTTTACCGTATACCCCGCCACCTGCAAAATCTTCGTCAGCAGCAGCAGAAAAGACTTCTCGTCGTCTACAACCAGTATTCTGAAATTCTCCTTGTGCATATCACCTCTGAGGGGAGGACAGCTCCATGTATTATATAAAACTACCCGGGATTATTATCCTGAACACAGTTCCTCTCCCGAGCTCGCTCTTTATCCCGGTTGTCCCGCCGATAGACTTTACAAGCTTATCGACAATGGCGAGTCCCAGTCCCGTGCCCCTGGCTTTTGTAGTAAAAAACGGCTCAAACGCCTTTTCCGACCTCTCAGCGTCCATCCCGCAGCCGTTGTCCCTTATTGCTATATTCACCGTGCCCTTGAGGGTCTCGGCTTTCACCTCTATTTCTCCTCCACCGTCCAATGAATCGATGGAATTCTGGATAACATTGATCAATATCTGTTTCAGTTTATCCCTGTCGGTTTTGATCTCCATGCCTGAAGGTATCCGGCACTGCATATCAACGCGGGGGACGCCTTCTCCCGGTTGCGCCAGCGAATGAATTACTTCCTCGGCAAGCTCACTGAGATTGAAAGCCTGCGCCCTCACCTCTACCGGCCTTGCATACAGGAGGAGGTCCTCAGTCAGCGCCTCGAGCCTTTTTGATTCAGAAACAATTATATTGAGATATTCCTCTCCGGCCTCATCGGGATTCGCATGCGCATCCCTGTTATGCTCCACCAGATACTGGGCGAATCCTTTTATGCTGCCCAGAGGGTTTCTTATCTCATGGGCCAAAACAGAAGACATCTCGCCCAGCACTGCAAGCCTCTCTTTTTCGGCCATGATATTCTTCAGCTCCTCTGAACGCTTTGCCGCTTTCATAAAGAAAAAACCCATTACCCAGAGGGCAACGATTACGAAGGATATGCTCAGCATCTGGAGCCTCGCCTGCCTGATTACTTTTTCAACAGGATAGGTATGAAACGCTATTCTGAGGGCTCCCGCATGATTCCGGACATGAACAGGAAAATTCGAAATAAAAACCCTCTCACCGGTGCCGAGGGTAATATAGCCGTAAACAGGGCCGCCTGTAGAAAGGGTCTTTTTGATGTACTCATCTTCAACATGCCTGCCCATCAGATTTTCATTCGAGTGCAGCATTATGGCGCCCCCTCTGTCGTACAACGCAATAAACGCAATGCCTTCCCATTGCCCGTCCGTGATGATGTCCTTGAATATGTTTTTGTCAGGAAGAGCTTTTTCTTTATCAGTATTTATCAGCCGATCACCCGTTACGCGTAACGCGTCACGGTCCTTCAGAGAGGCTTCGAGACTGGCCGCAACGCCCAGCGCCTGAAATTTCAAAGAATCTTCAGCCGCATCTATCGAGTTGCGGTAATTGAGGACCGAGCTTGCTATGGCTATTGCCGTAGCGGCTATCAGGACAATAACGAGGTAAACGTGGTTCCTCACGGGATGTTCATCAGGCGCAGCCATACATGATTATACCCGAAAAGAGGCCGAACAGGAATCCTGCGTACTGACTGGGAAAACCGGTATGGTGTCCCCGTATTTAATATTTCTCAACAGCCCTCGTTACCTTCGACCAGATACTGGACCAATGCCACGGAAACCAGGGCCGCAGTCTCTGCGCGGAGGGTGCGCCTGCCCAGCGTTGCCCTTACAAGGCCATGCTCCTCAGCCAATTGCACCTCTTCTGCTGTGAGGCCGCCCTCAGGGCCGACAAATATATCGATAGGCTTCGCGGGGTCCACTTTATGAATCGCCTCTGAAAGCGGCAATCCGCCTTGCTCCCAGAAGATCAGCCCCTTCAAACTGCTTTTCTGTAATAGCCCGGCAAGCTCAACCGGCTCATGAATGTCCGGGATCACCGCCCTGCCGCACTGTTCGGCGGCCTCTTCAGCTATCTTGCCCCACCTCTTCACCTTTCTCGTTTCCCTGACAAGGCACCGCTCAGTGATGAGGGGGACTATCTCCCTTACTCCCAGCTCAGTCGCCTTTTGAATGACCATGTCCATCTTCTCACCTTTCAGTATCCCCTGGCAGAGGACAAGGTGCGCCGACGATTCGGTGTTCATTACTATCTCCCGGATGATATTTACAAAAACATCCTTTTTTGAAATCTCAGTGATCTCCACTTCATATGCTTTACCTTTTCCATCGATAATATCCAGCCTGTCGCCTTTTTGGGATTTCAGGACGGAGAGGAGATAACGGGCTTTATCCGGGGGGGCTTTGATGCTTTGGTGCTTTGAGATGTTTTCCGGAGGGATGAATATTCTCATACAGTTAACACAAGACATTCTATCAATTTCATTTGGGCCCTCAGCATTCTGGTCTCATTCTTCGGAAGCCGTGTCTATGGACACCTCCGGCATTACTATTACCATACCATATTTATTGCAGCCGGTTAACTGCTACTACCGCCAGGCAGAGTCATTGAAGTTCCTGAAGATTGCTGTGTTTTTATATCAATAAGGCGCCTTCATGAAATTTAAAACCCTCTTGCAAAGTTGAGGCAGAAAATCCCCTGTTATACGAAGTTCGTCTAATCCTGCCTTGACACCGCTGATGAACTGGCATGAAGTATTTTAGTAAATCTGATATATTATCGTTATGCCGACAGTTAAAGATATTCCCGGACCATATCGTTTTTTCTTTTATAGCTTTGATTGTAATGAGCAGATGCATGTACATGTCCAGAGGGAGAAAATGATCTGTAAATTCTGGTTGGAACCCGTTGCGTTGAGCAGAAATCAGGGCTTTACGCCAAAGGAACTCAATGTCATACGGGAGATTATTCGTAATAACGGCCCAAAAATAGCGGAGACATGGTATGAACACTGTGGTGAAACTTCAGGAAGTAAAAATTAAAAATATAAATATCACGGAAGACACTATTACAGCCTATCTTGTTGATGGAAGGGTCATTAGTGTTCCTCTCGCGTGGTCATGGCGATTATCGGAAGCTACGCCTGAACAGCGAGCCAAGTATGAGATTATCGGAGATGGTCAGGGAATACATTGGCCGGATATTGACGAGGACATCAGCGCCGAAGGCATGTTATATGGGATTCCTGCTGCAAGACCACGGAAATCTTCCAAATAGATAAAGAAGGTTGAATTCATGTTCTCCCCACACCACCCCGCATGATCATAGGTTCCAATATACGGTATCTGTCCCTAATTTTAAGAGTCATTCACAGCGCCCGCCTGCGCGACTTGCAAATATTCGAAAAAATAAACCCTGCGAACGCATTTACATCGAGAACAAATCTTTCAGTTTGTTCTTGAATCCTTTCGACTCATCAGACACCTCGCCGCCTATCTCGGCAAATTCTTCAAGGAGCTCTTTCTGCCGCGGAGTAAGCTTCTTCGGGACATCGATATACACGCCGACTATCTGGTCTCCCCTATGGTGGCTGCCGAGCCTCGGAATACCCTTACCCTTCAGATGAAAGGTTTTTCCAGACTGTGTGCTTGCCGGGATTTTGAGTTTGGCTGATCCGTCGAGCGTCGGGACTTCTATCTCTCCGCCGAAAACAGCTTTGGGGAAGGATATGGGAACCTCGCAGTAAATATCCATACCGTCCCGTTTGAAAAATGGGTGCTCATCAACGGTTAGTACGACGTACAGGTCGCCGGGAGGACCGCCGTAACTGCCGAAGTCCCCCTCACCGCTCAATCTCAGGCGCGAGCCGTTATCGACGCCGGCAGGGATCTTTACCGATATCTCCCGCTGGACCTTAACCTTTCCATTCCCGTTGCAGTTATGGCACGGGTTTGTAATTATCCTGCCGGTCCCCTGGCACTTGTTGCAGGTTTTGGAGACGCTGAAAAAGCCCTGCTGGAACCTTATGTGCCCTGTTCCCTTGCATTGCGGGCAGGTGACAGGCGGTTTCCCGGGCTCCGCACCTGTTCCGCTGCAGACATCGCATGACTGCCACCTCGGGATCTTCAAGCTCCGTTCGGCGCCAAATGCGGCCTCTTCGATCGTGATGTTGAGATTGTATCTTAAATCTGCGCCCTTTGTGGCCCGTGCCCTCTTGGAGCCGCCGAAAGAGCCGAAGAAATCGTCGAAGATGTCTTCAAAAATATCGCCGAAAGTCGCACCACCTGCACCAAAGCCGCCGAAGCCGGCGCCGGCGCCTAAGCCTTCGGAGGTTCCGTACCGGTCGTAATGCGCGCGCTTTTCGGGGTCGCCGAGGCAGGCATACGCCTCGTTTACCTCTTTGAACTTTTCCTCTAAGACCTTGTCTCCCTGATTTCTGTCGGGGTGATATTTTAAAGCGAGTTGCCGGAATGCCTTTTTGATCTCATCCTGCGTGGCATTCCGATCAACTCCCAGGAGCTTGTAATAATCCTTCATTAATTTCGTTATAGCGTCCGGCGCGGAGCGTTATAGCGTAAAGACTTGTTACTTTCCCGCTATAACTCAATAACGCTCAACGCTCTTATTTCCCTTTCTCCTCAAATTCAGCCTCAACCACCTCTTCCTCAGGAGCTTTGGCTTTTGACGCGGCTCCGGCCCCTCCGGCCTGTGCACCCGCCGCCTGTTGTTCCTGGGCAGCCTTGTATATGTGCTCGGCGATCTTATGGGAGGCCCTGGTGAGCTCATCAACAGCGGCTTTTATCTCTGAAGCTTCATGGCTTGTCTCTTTGGTCTTTCTGCACTTTTCAAGGGCGGCTTCGATATCTTTCTTCTCTGCCTCTGTGATCTTGTCGCCGTATTCCTTCAATGATTTATCCACCGAATAGACAAGGGTATCGGCTTCATTCCTCGCCTCGGCAAGCGCCTTCTTTTTCCTGTCATCCTCGGCATGCGATTCCGCATCACGCACCATTTTCTTTATCTCTTCGTCCGACAGGCCGCTCGATGCCGTTATCCTGATGGACTGCTCCTTGCCTGTGCCGAGGTCTTTCGCGGAGACGTGGAGGATCCCGTTCGCATCGGTGTCAAAGGTGACTTCTATCTGAGGAACGCCCCTCGGCGCCGGCGGTATGCCGACAAGCTCGAATACGCCGAGCAATTTATTGTCAGCAGCCATTTCCCTCTCTCCCTGATGGATCTTTATGGTGACCGCAGGCTGGCTGTCAGACGCAGTCGAAAACACCTGGGATTTCTTTGTCGGGATAGTGGTGTTCCTTTCGATTATCTTGGTAAAGACGCCGCCGAGCGTCTCGATCCCGAGCGAAAGCGGCGTTACATCCAGAAGCAGGACTTCCTTGACCTCTCCCTTCAGAACAGCTCCCTGGATGGCGGCGCCTACTGCAACCACCTCATCGGGGTTGACCGTCCTGTTCGGCTCTTTGCCGAAATACCCCTGCACGACTTGCTGCACCTTGGGGGTCCTCGTCTGTCCTCCGACAAGGATAACCTCGTCAATATCGGCCGGGGAGAACTTTGCGTCTGAAAGCGCCCTTTTGCAGGGCTCTATTGTCTTCTGGACGAGGTCGTCGGTAAGCTGCTCAAGCTTTGCCCTCGTGAGCTTCATCAGCAGGTGTTTCGGCCCTGTAGCGTCGGCAGTGATAAAAGGCAGGTTTATCTCCGTTTCCGAAGCTGTGGAAAGCTCTATCTTGGCCCTTTCAGCGCCTTCCTTGAGCCTCTGGAGCGCCATTTTATCATGCTTGAGGTCGATACCCTGCTCCTTCCTGAATTCATCGACCATCCAATCGATGATCCTCAGGTCAAAGTCATCTCCGCCGAGATAGGTATCTCCATTGGTGGCCTTGACCTCTATTACGCCCTCGCCGATCTCAAGGATCGATATGTCAAAAGTTCCTCCGCCGAGGTCATAGACCGCAACCTCTTCCTCTTTCTTCTTTTCAAGGCCGTACGCAAGGGCCGCGGCAGTAGGCTCGTTGATGATCCTGAGCACAGTGAGCCCCGCGATCTGTCCTGCATCCTTTGTCGCCTGTCTCTGGCTGTCGTCGAAATACGCGGGCACCGTGATAACCGCCTCGGTCACCGGCTCGCCGAGATAATCCTCTGCAGCCTGTTTCAGCTTCTGAAGTATCATGGCTGAAATCTCAGGGGGCGAGTACCGCTTGCCCCTTATCTCAACGTGAGCATCCCCGTTTGCCGCCTCGACTATTTTGTAGGGGAGCCTCTTTTTCGCGTGTTCCACCTCAGGGGTATTGTACTTCCTCCCCATGAGCCTCTTTATGGAAAATATGGTGTTTTCAGGGTTGGTGATCGACTGCCGCTTTGCTATCTGTCCGACAAGCCTTTCCCCTTTCTCGGTAAATGCGACAACGGAAGGCGTTGTTCTTGTCCCTTCCTGGTTCGGTATTACCACCTGCTCTCCACCCATAACGACTGAAACGACCGAATTCGTTGTGCCGAGATCTATGCCGATTGCCTTTCCCATTTTATATTCCTCCTTGATTATTGATATTCTGCTTTTGCAATTCCCGGTCTCTGCTTGTTATTGTTTTTTAGAGACTGCTACAAGTGAAGGTCTTAATACCTTTTCTTTATAGAGATAGCCTTTTCTGAATTCCTCGACTACGGTATTGCTCTCCATATCGCTTCTTTCGACCTGGGACATTGCATGGTGGTATGCAGGGTCAAACGGCTTATCCAGGGTTTCGATGACCCTGACCCCGTGTTTCTCAAGCGTTCTGATCATTTCCCTGAGGGTATTTTCAACACCCTGTTTGAGCGATTGCACCGCTTCAGGATCTCCCTCCGAAGTGTGTCTAAGCGCCATTTCCAGGTTGTCGATAACCGGCAAAAGCTCATAAATCATCGACTCGTTTGCATACTTTATAAGATCTTCCTTGTCCCTCTGCATCTTTTTCCTGTAATTTTCAAAATCTGCGTAAAGCCTGAGATATTTGTCCTTTGTCTCCTCAAGCTCGGCCTGAATGGTTTCCACGGCTTCTGTTGACTTGTCCTCCAGTTCCATTGAGACGCCTAGTTCTTCGGGCCTCCCTGCATTACTTTCAGCGGATCCCGCGGACTCTTTTCTTTCTTCCATATCTACCACCTCCCTGCGCACGTGCTAATCCCTGAATGTCCTGCTGACGCACTTTGCAACGGCGCCCACCATGGATATCGCTTTTAAATAATCCATTCTTGTCGGGCCTATCAGTGCAATCACCCCCATCGGTCGGTTCCCTTCCTTGTACGGGGCCGTCACAATACTCAGGTTCCTTAAGTCCTCAACAGGGTTTTCATCCCCTATGACCACCTGCACGCCCTCGGCATCCGAGAACTCGTCGAGAAGCTTCAGTATTGTGTGCTTGTCCTTTATTGCCCTCGACAGTTCCTTGATCCGTGCGATGTTGGAAAAATCGGGCAGGTCCATTACATCATACAATCCTGAAACGAAGATCTCATCCTCAGAAAAAGAGAGCGCCTGCTCGCATACCTTTATTGCCTTCGATATGAGCTTGTCCCAGAGTACTTTTTCATCTTTCATTCTCTTGACGAGCATGCCCCTGATGTCGTCAAGAATCAATCCGGAAAACTCAGAATTGAGATAGTCGGCTATCCTGCTAAGGTCCTCCTGGGTAACGAGCGGGTCGACCCTCATAACCCTGTTCTTGATAATCCCCTCATCCGTCAGCAGGATGACCACCACATTAGAGCCTTTGTACCTGATCAGGTCTATCTTTTTGAACGTGATCTTTTCGGGCTGGGGCGGAATAAGGACACCCACATAACTCGACATCACGGAAAGGGTGTTCGTCGCCTCGGAAAACATCACGTTCAGGTCGTTCTTTATCCCTTCCAGCTTCCTGGTGAACTGCCTTACGAATTCCTTTGATATTTCATCGCCCTCATGGGTTTTTTCGGTATTCAAAAGAGTATCCACAAAAAACCTGTACCCCCTGTCCGTCGGCACCCTGCCCGCGGAAGTATGGGGCTGGCTCAGAAAGCCAAACTCCTCAAGGTCCGCCATTATGTTCCTTATAGTGGCCGGCGAGCACCCCAGAGGGTACTTCTTGGTTACAAAGCGCGAGCCGACAGGTTCAGGGCTATTTATATAACTCTGCACCACGGCGCACAGCACCTGCTTACTTCTGTCATCCAGCATATCAAACACCATCCTGACATGCCCTCCTTAGCACTCTAATAATGAGAGTGCTAATTAATTTAACAATAAGTCGCCAGACCTGTCAAGGCAACCCTGTGAGGAGCTGAAGGGAATTCCGAAAGATGTTGCCGTCTTTCCGGAGCGCTCTACCACTGGAGTTTTCTCTGCATAAGTTTCTCATAAACTTTGGGCGGCAGGAAGGCCTGCCGGTGGATTTCATCATTGTAGTATTTGGTGTCGATCCTGTATTCCGTTTTTATGTCCCGCAGGTTGTGCTTTTTTGATGCTGCTGAGAATGTCCACCAGTTGCCCGCGTATGTAGCGAGCGGAGCGGTGTAAAGGTCGACGATAGGGAATATGAGCTTCATCGCCTCCTGCACTTCTATGACCATATCCTTATGGAAGTGAAGCGACTCGGACAGGGTTACGAACATGCCGTCATCGGTAAGGGAGTCCTTGACGGATTTGAAGAATTCCACGGTAAACAGGCTCTTTGCAAAGCCGATGATATCGGTCGAATCAACGATTACCGCATCAATATCGCCGTCCCTGTTTTTGACGAATTCCGCGCCGTCCATGCACTTTATCTCAACACGCCTGTCATCCACGCCGCCGGCAACGGAAGGGAAGAATTTCTTCGATACCTTTATGACCTCTTCGTCTATCTCTATGAAATAGACCTTCTCGACTGACTTATGCTTGAGAACTTCCCTGACAGCGCCCCCGTCTCCACCGCCTATTACCACCACCTTCCTGGGCTCGGGATGCGCATGCATCACAACATGGACAAGCATTTCATGGTAGAGGAATTCATCCCTCTCGGTTATCTGGACGACGCCGTCGAGCACGAGCATATTCCCGAAATGGGGGTTCTTGATGACCATTATCTCCTGAAAGTCGCTTTTGCCTTTATAGAGGATATCCTCTACATCATATACATACTGGATAGGGGCATACGGGTCTTTCTCGAAAAACTTTATCATGCTTACGGCCTCCTTATGTTTATTTTCTAATTATAAATAAAATCTTGCCAACAGTCACTTATCTCTGCTCCGGGGACAGTCCCTATTCTACGACTCCGCTGCTGCTTCGTCCGTGGTAAACCACCTACTGTTGGTAAACAGGGACAGTCCCCTGGGTTGATCCACGCACAAATGATAAACCCTGTGCATTTCAAGCTCCGGGATCTATATCAAAATGGTCTTCGGGATAGAGAAACCGTTAAACTCAGAGGCATATGATATGGTATACGCGCCGCTGGAGAGGATCAGCAGGCGGTTTCCGGTCTCGGGCTCGGGCAATTCCACCTCGCGGTCTATGACATCAAAGCTGTCGCAGCTCGGTCCCGCCAGAGTCCATGTCATTACATCGCTCCTGCTGCCCACAACATAAGCGTATTTAATGCCGCCTATGCTTTCCATAAGACCGTTAAAAACACCTACATCTATGTAGAGCCAGTTCTCATCGCCGCGCTTTGCCTTGCCGATCACCGTTGAAACAAAAACCCCGGCATCCCCCACAACGGCCCTGCCGGGCTCTATAAAGACATCGATATCGTGCGGTAATTTCTGGCATATGACTTTATTGACCTTCTTCTCTATGGTCTCGATATCGACAACGTTCTTCGTGTAGCGGATAGGGTAGCCGCCGCCTATATTGAGCATCTTCAGTTTTATTCCGTGCTGTCCGGCAGCCTCCCACAGGTCCCTGGCTTTGTCGACAGCGGCGTTCCAATTGTACACATTGTTGCACTGGGAGCCGACATGGAACGTGATGCCGACAGGGTTCAATCCCTTTTCCTTTGCATAAAGCAGCAGTTCCGCCGCCTCGTCCATCTCAACTCCGAATTTCTTGCTCAGGGGCCATTCGCTCCCTTCGTTAGGGACAGACAGCCGCACATAGACATTACATCCGGGCGCATGCCGCGCGAGCTTTTCCACCTCGGCATTCGAATCATATGCATAATAAGTGACGCCGTAATCCACTGCCTGTTCAAGGAACTTGAACGTCTTCATGGGATTGCTGGTTATAATCCTCTCAGGCTCGACGCCGATGGAAGCAAGCATCTGCAATTCCCCCTCGGACGCGATCTCGAAGCCCGTCCCGAGGCTGTTCAGCAATTTCAGGACCTCTATATCGGGGTTTGCCTTCACCGCATAGAACACCTTTGAATTCCTGATGCCCTTGCCTATCAGGGAAACCTTTTCTCTTACGAGCTCGCTGTCGATCAGCAGGTAGGGAGATTCCTTATCGGTCAGGGCTATATAATTAAGGACTTTAGTCCATGTCTTCTCATTGATGAATTCAGGCGTTATATTCATTGCTTACTCCACAAGGTTATTTGGTGCTTATGTACTGGAGACTGATCTCCCCAAAAAATATGAACGAATATTATATACCAAATACGCCACCATTATACAATATATCCTTGACCGGCTGAAACAAGGGCAAAGGCATGTCTTTCAGGCAATAGGCAGGCAATAGGCAGGCAATAGGGCTTAACTTTTCGCAAACTTCATATAAATTAAAAATTCGATGTTCCCCTTCTGTCCCGGAACCGGCGACTGTATTATCCCTATAGTCTCAAGACCAAGCGCTTCAAGAGCCCCCTTCACCTGCTCAACAGCCCTTGAGCGCTTTGCCTCATCCTTGATGACACCGCCCTTGTCCACCTCTCCCTTGCCGACCTCGAATTGCGGCTTTATCAACGCGATGATTTCGCCGCCTCTTTTCAGAAATTCAAGGACCTTCGGGACCGCCTTTACAAGGGAGATAAACGACACGTCGATAGTGACGAGATCTATCTCATCAGGGATCCTTTCCCGTTCGAGATACCGTATATTGGTCCTTTCGATGAGAACAACTCTCGGATCCTGCCTCAGTTTCCACGCAAGCTGGCCGTATCCGACGTCAATGCAATAGACCTTGTGAGCGCCGTGCTGCAGCATGCAATCGGTAAACCCGCCGGTGGACGCGCCGACATCCATCGCTGTTTTATCCTTGAGCGGGACGGCAAAGTGCTCGACTGCGGCCTCAAGCTTGAGGCCGCCGCGGCTGACATAGGGGATGTCCTCACCTTTCAGCCCGATGCCTGCATTCCTGTCGACAAGAGAACCGGCCTTGGTGACAGGCATTCCGTTGACAAGCACCTTGCCCCCCATGATCAGTGCCCGCGCACGCTCACGGCTGGCTGCAATGCCTTTATCGACGAGGATTTTATCAAGACGCTCTTTCATTGTACACGCACCTGCCGGTCCGGCGATGTATTAACTTGCCACAAGTCCGGCGGGCAAAGTCTTTATACAGCGGTAATTTTCCGGTGGGACCCTTTTAAAAAAGCCTTGGCGGTCTTGTATATTCCTTCCTCGTCAAGCCCGTATTTTTTCCTGAGCGTGCTCTGGCTGCCGTGCTCAACGAATTCATCATCAATCCCTATCCTTTTTACTACGACATCATGCATTTCAGCCTTATCAAGGTACTCCAGGATTGCCGACCCGAAACCTCCTGCCAGGATGTTCTCCTCTACCGTGACGATGCGCTTCACTCTTCCGGCAAGGGATTTTACAAGAGTTTCATCGAGGGGCTTGATAAAACGGACATTGAGCACACAGGGGCTTATGCCCTCCTTCTTGAGCATCCCTGCCGCTTTCAGTGAGGGGTATGCGGTATTCCCGACAGCAATAATGCCGACATCATTGCCGTCCATGAGTATTTCCGCCCGGCCAGTCTCAACCTTCGCAGGAAGCACCCCGAATTCCTCATAGCGGTTGGGCTTCCCTCTCGGGTACCGTATGGCAGACGGGCCTTTGTGTTTCAAGGCAATTCTCAGCATTGCATCCATTTCATAGCTGTCCTTGGGAGACATGAACAAGAGGTTCGGGATATGCCGCAGGAAAGATATGTCGAACAAACCTTGGTGGGTTGCGCCGTCCTCTCCGACAATGCCTGCCCTGTCTATGGCAAACACAACCGGAAGCTTCTGCAGGCATACATCGTGGACTATTTCATCATATGCCCTCTGCAGGAATGTGGAATATATGGCGACAACCGGCTTGAGTCCCTGGCTTGCAAGGCCCGCTGCAAAGGTGACTGCATGGGGCTCGGCGATACCGACATCGTAAAATCTTCCGGGGAACCTCTCTGCAAATGCGCCAAGGCCGGTGCCTTCTTTCATCGCAGCGCTGATCGCAATAACCCCTTCATCTTCCGAAGCGATATCAGCAAGCACAGCTCCGAAAATATCGCTGAAGGAGGCGCATTCGTCGGGAGCCTGGCCGGCTCCTTTGGAGCCGTTTTCCCCCTGCATCACACCGGTGTCCACCTCAAAAGGGCCGATCCCGTGATAAATGCACGGGTCATCCTCGGAGAATTTGTATCCTTTCCCTTTCTTGGTCACTATGTGGACAAGTATGGGCTCATTGGCGACTTTGATCCTGCTCAAGGTCTCTATGAGCAAGGGGATATCATGGCCGTCGATCGGCCCCACATAATTAAACCCGAGGTCCTCGAAAAGTCCGCCCGGAAGAAAAAATCCTTTCAGGCTGCCTTCCGCCCTCTGCGCGATTTTCGCAACAGACTCGCCGATCTTCGGAATGCCTTCCAGGAGCGCCTTCGTCTCTTTTTTGAACTTTTGATAGAACGTGCCGGTAAGCACTTTGCTCAGGTAGTTCGACAGCGCGCCTACGTTCTTTGATATGGACATCTCATTGTCGTTGAGAATTACAATCATGTCTTTTTTCAGGTGCCCTGCCTGGTTCAGCCCCTCGAATGCCAGTCCGGCGGCCAATGCCCCGTCTCCGATTATCGCAATGACCTTATCGGGAATTTGAGATTTCAAACTTGAAATTTGAAATTTTTTAATGACGTCCCGCGCCTCTGCGATCCCCAACGCGGCGGATATGGATGTCGAACTATGCCCCGTACCGAACGCATCGTAAGGGCTTTCCGCGATCCGCGGGAACCCCGAGAGCCCCTTATGCTGCCTGATAGTATGAAATTCGTCGTATCGGCCTGTCAGGAGCTTGTGCGAATAGCACTGGTGTCCTACGTCCCATATTATCTTGTCTGCAGGCGCGTTGAAGACATAATACAGGGCAATGGTCAATTCGACCACGCCGAGGTTTGAGGCCAGATGGCCGCCGTTGATGGAAACCCGCTCGATGATAAGATTGCGCAATTCATCGGCAAGGGCATCCAGATTCTCAATTTTCAGCGCCTTTAAGTCCTGCGGAGATTTTATATCCTCTATGAGCATGTGTTGCTACCTCAAGTATACAGCGCTGTCAGCTATGCTGCTTAGTTCTTTCTTTCAAGCAGGTACCGTGCGATGGCCCGCAAAGGTTCCGCCCCTTCGCCGAATATCCTTAATGCCTCCAGCGCACCGTTTATTAATTCCCGCGCCTTGTCTCTCGACCGCTCGATACCGTACAGTTTCGGATACGTCATCTTCTTTTTCTTCTCATCCGATCCGACGGTCTTGCCGAGCGTCCCGGTGTCGCCCTCAACATCAAGTATATCATCAATAATCTGAAAAGCTAAGCCGATGTTCTCACCGTAACGCGTCAGCCCGCTCAAGGCATCCTCGTTGCAGCATGCCAGAATGCCTCCCATTCTCACCGAAGCAGTTATAAGCGCCGCAGTCTTGCACCGGTGAATGAATGAAAGCGTTTCGGCTTCCGGCTCCTCATCTTCGGACAAAAGGTCCTGCGCCTGGCCCCCCACCATGCCGTACCTGCCGGAACCCCCGGCAACCTCATAAACAGCCTTCAGGACAGCGGAGTGCGGAATACGGGCCGGGTTTTCTCCATGAGAGTCCTCCCGCGACAGGAGGTAAAACGCCTCGGTCAGCAGGGCGTCTCCTGCAAGGATTGCCATCCCTTCACCGAAAACCTTGTGGTTTGTAGGTTTGCCGCGCCTGAGGTCATCGTCGTCCATGGCGGGCAGGTCGTCGTGGATGAGCGAATAAGTATGTATCAGCTCGAGGGCAGCGGCATAAGGGACTATCTCATCAGACTTTCCGCCGCAGGCCTCGTACGCCGCAAGGCAAAGGACCGGCCTGATCCTTTTCCCTCCTGCAGAGAGCGAGTAGACTATTGAGTTTTTTAGGACATCAGGTTTTAGAGGAGAATCAAAATACTTCTCCAGAAAATCATCAATAAGTTCGCGTTTTTCTTTTAAATAGGTTTTTATATCCATCTAAATAGGTACTGCCTTGCCGGTTCTTTTAATTTCATCGGCAAAGTTACCGCCGTTGTAAAAATATTCCGGACTTAAGGGGTCAACAAACTCCCTCAGATCAGCCACATTGCAGCCAAGGTCTTGCAGTTTAATCAAAAGGGGACGCAAATCATGTTTGTAGTTATGCTCTTTGCCGAGGGCTGTAATCCATGCCTTTAACGATTTCTCAACGGCTTGCTGGGCATGGAAGCCGAATATTTCCTCGTCAAATGTTTCCGGATCAAGCATGGCATGCAGGGCACGCAGATCCTTTCCCGCCATTTTCAGCATTTGTCTTGCCTCTTCAATTCCGCTCATATACTATCCTTCCTTCTCTATGAGCTCTGGCTATGACATGATTTATCCCATCTTTCCATTTATCAAATTCATTCTTACTATAAAGAAGGATATCAACAGGCATGTCATAGTTCAAAAGCTTCCGATAAATATTGCCTATTTCTTTCCTGCGGCTTCTTGTAGCACTAAAAGGCTCTTCTTCAACAACGAGGAAATCAAGGTCGGAATTAGGACGCGCATCTCCCCGTGCATATGAGCCGAACAGAATGATTTTCATCGGATTAACTGCATCAACGATTGCTTTAGTTATCTCTATCAGCGCATCTTCTGTTACAACATTCATGGCTCAACCTCCTCATTATCGTTAACTAACTATTTTCATTTCCATTTATGCCGGAACGCTGGCATGTGTGTTTATCCTCACAATGCATCTCCCGCTTTCCAGTTATTTTCGGATGATTTAGACCAGTAGCCTGTTTTTTTGTTGTTTGGTTAGATGGCCCCATTTTCGTGTTATTGCTATCAGTTTCATATTGTCCTGTTAAATCTGTCTGTCGTGGGCTACATGTTGGTAAAATTGTGAAGTCATTAGGTGTAAAGTTAATAACATTTGCAATCACGTCAGCATTTTTTTTCCTATTCAATAACCAACGTTTTTTCCAAAAGTCTACAAGATCTTTCTTAGAGTAATTGTTAAACAGTGCCTTCTTGGTCTGTCCGTTCAAAAGTTCTTTATGGTTCTTGGCTAAAGGGATAAAATAAATGTTGCGTTTGAAAGAGTGTCGAAGAAGAAAGTCAGAGTCAAAGCCGAGAAGGTCTCCTGCATTACGAATTACACGCATTATCCAACTTGGTCCGTCTCCGAATTTATGTCCAACTTCAATTCTTCTTGATTTCAAAAATTTAATCATTAATTGAATTGTTTCGTCGCTTAAATGTAAGGAGCCAAATCCTTTTGTTTGCCCGATAGGCTGGTAAAGCAATTCGCCGTTAAATTTCATTCGATTGTATTGAGAACTATTACCGTAAAGACTTGTTGTAAAGATTCCAATAAGTTTATTTACCGTCCGCTTTTCCTTGTATGTTATTTGGTCTCGGTATTTATCCCGATAAATTTTTCTTACCTCATTAGATGCAAGAATAAAGGAAATGAGTTTACCTCCAAGTAAATAATTGTAAGGGGGAAGTGCACCAATAACATAAGCGTCTAAAGTGTAAATTAAATTTTTTGTTCGTGTGTTCTTATCCCAGCCAATCCATTCATCTCTTTCGGGAATGTGAATTATCGGACTGCCTAATGCTGCGATTCCGATTACAGGTTTGTTTGGCAACGCTCTGTCACGAATGATAAGTTTTATTCTTCTTCCAACATATTCACTGTATGGTGAACTCCAGTAATAACGCAATATTCTAAATAAACTGTGTTGCTTTTCAGTCTTGCAAACCTCAATGATTGGGTCAATTTCAGATGTCAAAACCTCATAGCCATTTGCAAGATTTTTTCTTGCAATATCAATGTGCTTATTAATCCAGCCTTGATGCTTTGAAATAATCTCATCTCTTTTGAAAGCCATTGACTGCTTAACAGTTTCCTTATCGTAGGTGTTGGGCGGCACTAAAGTAGGATAAGCATTTTTATTCGTTGGAAGCTTAAATTTCCAATTCAGACGTTCAAGGTCTCGTCTGATGTTATTAACAACCTGTTCCTTCAAAGGAATTTCCTTTGATGGACTTTTCATAGTCGTTCTCGAAAACTTTTCAGGTAATATTAAAGCTGGTGTTATCATTATTTCTATTCAAACCATGAATCGTCGTAAACTTTTTTCTTTACGGATTTTTCAAAATTCGTTACCCGAAGTGGTAAAGCAAATGATTGGTTTGCGGAAACCATATAGAGATTTCCAGGAATTGTTTCTGTTTGAATAAACTTTGCTATCACTCCATCATAGTTAATATTTGATTTCACAAGGGCTTTAATGTCATCTGAGTTGCCCATATAAAATGAAAAGAAATTTTCAGCTTGTGTTCTAATTTCCTCGGAGATAGCAGAAGGCCTTTGAGTAATTGCTATTACGCCGAGCCCAAATTTTCTACCTTCTTTCGCTACTCTAACGAATGGATTTGCATTTGATTTTACAAACTCCTCCGACAAAACATTTTGAGCTTCTTCAACGCACAAAACAACATCAATTACTTTATCCTTTTTATCTTCTGTGAAATATCGTTTGTTGTTCTCAAATAGTTTTCTGACAATGATTGTGGAAATGATACTTGCTTCTGCATTGTCATTAAGGGATAAATCAACAATTACTGTTTTGCCTTCTTTAAGATATTTAAAAACATCCTCGATTAATGTTGAGGAACCGCTATGTAAATTTTTGCTTTCATCAATTAAATAAGCAATTCTTTTCTTAATTGCTGCGATTGTTTTCTTTGCACTTGCCTCATCTCCTTTATTTTTCATTTCAGCCCAAAAATCTGAGAAATCTCGGTGAAGCTTTTGTGGATCGCTTACATAATTATTAATGTTCCCAATAAAATTTTCCACTTGATTATCATCCAAATAAAGAAGGAATGATTTCATAACTTCAGAAAAGCCGGTACTAAAGTTTAAGATGTCGCCTATGGTCAATTGCTTAATCATATTTATTCTGACCCTACCACCAAATACAAACCTTTTATCTTCTATATATTTATCAATTTTCTTGTCAGTATAAACTACAAGGTTGTCTCTGATTTTATCTTCGTTAATGTCACCTAATCCATAAGTTTTTATTCCACGTAAAAAATATTCTCCATTCAAATCAAAAATCAGTTTGCCGTAATTTGTATCAGCAATCATGTTATAGATTAAAACTTTCATTAAGTTTGTCTTACCAAATCCTGATTGAGCAAAAATCATTGTTCTTTTTTCTCTCAATTTCCCGATGTCAAATAAAATATCGTTTTTATCGAGCTGAATATCGTTGCCGATACAAAGCTTTCCGATTGCCACACCGTTTTCATTTGCTCGATTCAAGATGTTTTCAAACTCTCTTGGCGTTAAGTGTCTGGCGTGATAAGAAACAGTTGGAAGTTTTCTTACAGCAGTTATAAAGTCCTTTCCGTCAGAAGTAAACGTTCCAAGTATCTTAACTTTATATGTATAACTGAACATTTTCTGTTTATCACGTTCAGAAAGTTCTCGTTCTGCAATACGTGCATAATGAACAGCAATTAGTGTCTTATCTTGTGAACGGAAAATTGGGTCTTCATCATAAACTTCGGCTTCAACTCTTGCCAGAAATTTGGGGCCGTCTTCGTCCCTCGGGGTCAAGACAATAAAATCACCTGTTTGTGGGCTTGCCTTGCTGTCTTCATACGATGAGTAAATCAGCAAGGCGTCTTCTGTTGTTTTCTGTCCGTAAAGAACGCCAAAGTCATGCTTTTCTGTTGTCATTTTTTAGAACCTTTCATGAATATCTAAGAATAAGTTTTCTATATCTACATTGTCCATTCGCTGTTCTTTGTAAAGGGCAAACTTTACTCGCTTGATTATTTCATCTTTGAAATCTTGTTTAAGTGTTACAAAATTATGTGCTTCAACAAGAGGGTAAGGATAACCCAAAATGTAATGCTCTTGCGTTAACCTTGTTAGTTCGTAGAAAATATGATTGATAGTTTCAATGTCTCGCTTTTTGTCATTTGTTTCGATTCCTGTAATAACATCATAAATGTTTAAGTCAGCCACGACCCAATCATAATTCTGAAGTTTCTCAACGTAATCAAGCCTCGCAACAAAGAATACTCCAGAGCCTCTGCCACCGGTCAATCCTTTTTTGGCAAACATACTTGTCTTTGTTACAGATTGAACCTTCCCATCCTGCATTTCTTTTCGCTGTCCGGCTTCGGGATAAGCAAGAACTAAAATGTCGTCAGAAACCTCAAGCCAGCAGCATATCTTTTGCCACCTCGGATTTTGAGTTTTAAACGGATACTTCGGTTTGTATTCTTCTTGCAGAAAACTATCAATTTTTTTAAAAGTGGAAGAAAGTTCAAGTTTTATTGGTGAGTTTTTTGTGATTGCTACCAAATAGATTCCTTTCTCTTTTACATGCTTTCCAAGTTTTACTAAAAACTCTTGTTTAATATTATTTGAACGCAGTGTCCCGTCCCGGAGAATGAAATCCCCTTTTTGAATTATCAGTAAATTAGATATTTCATAAACTAATGACCATTCCAAAACTTCTTGACAGAAACTCAATAGCTTTGAGAGTGTCGAGCAAATTATGTCTTTGCTAAAACCAAAGACTTTTGATTCATCCTCAGAGAAAAAATGCAAAATGTTTTTGACTGGCTCTAAAGCCATCAATTCATCATAGATTGACTCTCTGTGTTCATCACTAGTAACAAGAATGTTATTGGGATAGTAGCCTTTGCCTAAAATTACCGGGTCTGTCAGGTCGTTAAGTCGTATTTGTTTGCCTTCGTGATAACATATATACCCCGCTGTGTAAAGGCCAAGTGATAAACCATTGTAAAACTCCTGGCTGTTGTAGCTTCCGTCAATAGCAAAGAATTTTGCTTTCGTTTTGTCTATCCGGTCAAAAGGTGTGATTTCAAAATAATGAGGCGTTTCGGTTTCTCCGTCAATGGTGATTATCGGAATTTTTGACGGACGATTATTTCGTTCATTTATGTGTCGAGCAACAATCTCAATCGTACCGTCTGGTATTTCCTTTTTATTCATTCTCGTTCCTAAATATCGTCCTACGGAAATTCAGCCCCTATTGACTCATACCCTTAAATATGCGTTTTAATTCCGGCCATCTGTCTTGCGCCGGGGACAGTCCCCTGGGGTTACTGTATATTAAAAGCGCGGTATCTTCTATTCCCACTCGATGGTGCCGGGGGGCTTCGAAGTTATATCGTAAACAACCCTGTTCACGCCTTTTACTTCATTGATTATCCTGTTGGATATTCTCCCCATAACGTCATAGGGGATCTGCGCCCAATCCGCCGTCATTCCGTCGATGCTTGTTACGGCCCGCACCGCGACAACATTCTCATAGGTCCTTTCATCTCCCATAACGCCGACGCTCTTGATAGGAAGGATTACTGCAAACGCCTGCCATATCGTCCTGTACAGCCCTGCCGCCTTTATTTCCTCAAGCACTACGGCATCGGCCTCTCTCAATACTTCGAGCTTGCCCGCCGTTATGTCCCCGATGCATCTTATTGCGAGCCCCGGACCCGGGAACGGGTGCCTCCAGCATATCTCTTCGGCGAGCCCGAGTTCCTGCCCCAGAACCCTGACCTCGTCCTTGAACAATTCCCGCAGGGGTTCAACCAGCTTTAATTTCATGATCTCCGGGAGGCCGCCGACATTGTGATGGCTCTTTATAACGGCCGAAGGGCCTTTGAACGAAACGCTCTCGATAACATCGGGATAGAGTGTCCCCTGGGCAAGGAATTCGGCATCGGTAATCCTCCTGGCCTCATCCTCAAAAACAGCTATAAATTCGTTCCCGATAATTTTCCTCTTTTTCTCAGGCTCTGCTATACCCTTGAGTTTTTCGAGGAATCTCTTTTTTGCATCAACATATATCAGCTTTATATGGAAATGGCCCTGAAAGGTCTTTTTGATCTTGTCGGTCTCGCCTTTTCTCATCAGTCCGTTGTCGACATAAATGCAGGTGAGGTTGTCACCTATGGCCTTATGGACAAGCAAAGCGACGACTGAGGAATCGACCCCGCCGCTCAGGGCGCATACCACTTTCTTGGCGCCGACTTTTGAACGGATATCCGAAGTCGACCATTCGATGAACGAAGCCATCTCCCAGGTGGGCTTGCAAGCGCAAATGTTATAAATAAAGTTGTGCAGGACCCTCGTGCCCTCGTCGGTATGGACCACCTCGGGATGGAACTGCAAGGCATAGAATCTCTTCACCTTGTTCGCCATTGCCGCGATGGGCGAATTGCCTGTATGGCCTATTATGGAGAAGCCTTCAGGCATTACCTCGATCCTGTCGCCATGGCTCATCCAGACCTTCGTCTTTTGCGAAACACCCCGGAGGAGGTCTTCATCATTATCCACCAGCAACTCGGCCCTTCCGTACTCCCTCTTTGCGGCCTTCGCCACCTCTCCCCCGAGGCAATGCGCCATCAACTGCATGCCGTAGCATATACCGAGAACAGGGATCCCGAGCTTGAAAATTTCCATATCGGGGACAGGGGCGCCGTCTTCGTATACACTGGAGGGCCCTCCTGAAAGGACAATACCTTTCGGCCTGAACGATTCTATTTTGTCCAGGGGGGTATTAAACGGAACTATCTCCGAGTAAACCCTGCCCTCCCTTATTCTTCGCGCTATAAGCTGGGTATATTGCGAGCCGAAATCGAGGACTAATATTTTTTCACCGTGTGTCATAATTTTAGTGACGAACGACGAGTAACGAGCACGGAATTACTGGATTTCTATCCTTTCAACTCGTTACTGCCTTGCTACTTTCTATTGTTCTATCCTGTAATTCGGCGCCTCTTTTGTAATGATGACGTCGTGGACATGGCTTTCTTTCCAGCCGGCATTCGTAATCTGCACAAACCGGGCATTCTCCCTCATCTCCCTGAGGTTCCTGCAGCCGCAATAGCCCATGCCCGAACGGAGTCCGCCGACCAACTGGTGTATGCTCTGGGCAAGGGGCCCTTTGTAGGGCACTCTTCCTTCTACGCCCTCGGGAACCAGTTTTTCCTTTTCAACACCCTGCTGTCCGTACCTGTCCTTTGCTCCCTGTTCCATAGCGCCGAGGGAACCCATGCCCCTGTATACTTTGTAACTCCTGCCCTGATAGAGGATTATCTCTCCCGGCGATTCCGCGGTTCCGGCAAAGAGGCTGCCTATCATGACGCAGTGCGCTCCGGCGGCAATTGCCTTGGTTACATCGCCAGAATACTTCACCCCGCCGTCTGCAATAACGGGGATATCGGATTTGGATGCAACGGCAAAGCAATCCTTTATTGCGGTCAATTGGGGGACGCCCGCCCCCGCAACTATTCTCGTTGTACATATGGAGCCCGGTCCTATGCCCACTTTTATTGCATCGGCGCCCGCCTTTATCAGATCATAAGCCCCCTCCGAGGTGGCGACGTTGCCGGCAATGATATCTATATCAAACTTTTTCTTCAATTCCCTGAGTGCGATGATGACCGCCTTAGAATGTCCGTGGGCGGTGTCGATAGCGATGATATCAGCGCCTGCCTTGATAAGGAGCTCGGCCCTGAGCAGGGCGTCCTCACCGACGCCCACGGCAGCGCCGACCCTGAGTCTTCCCATGCGGTCTTTGCACGCATGGGGATATTTCTTCTTTTTCTCGATGTCCTTTATGGTAATCAGGCCCTTAAGGTTGAAATCGTCGTCAACTATGGGCAGCTTCTCTATCTTGTATTCGTGCAGCAGTTTTTTCGCCTTGTCCAGCGTGGTACCGACAGGCGCTGTAATCAGCCGGTCCTTTGTCATAACGTCCGATACCCTTTTCTTGAAATTGGTCTCGAACCTCAGGTCCCTGTTGGTCAATATTCCAACAAGCTTTCCTTTCAGGGTGACCGGCACGCCCGATATCCTGTATCGTTCCATATGGTCCAATGCATCCGCAATAAGAGCGTCGGGAGCTATGGTGATGGGATCGACAATCATCCCGCTTTCAGATTTCTTGACCTTATCGACCTCGAGGGCCTGCTTTTCCGGCGACATCGCGCGATGAAGAATGCCGAGTCCCCCCTCCCGCGCCATGGAAATTGCGAGCTTGGCGTCCGTGACCGTGTCCATGGCAGCGCTGATTATCGGGATGTTGAGTTTGATGTTTCGTGTCAGTTTGGTGCTTATATCCACATCCCTCGGCAGGATATCCGATTTGGATGGCAGCAGAAGCACATCGTCGAACGTCAGTCCAAGAGGCAATTTATCTTGAAGCATGCGCTAACCCCTTTGATAGTTTTAAATAAGATTATAACATTTTCCTCACAAAAAAGATTGCTCGGATCAGGACAGGTAATTGAAATATCTATCTCTTTTATTAATGCAGCATGGGGCCCGGCATCAGGAGATCAAATTCATGTTGACCTTCACATTCATCCTCTGTCTCATGCCCCCTGCATATGACTTTATGGCAGCACTCCTCATATTTAAAAGAACCGACTGTTTCAATTCATCGCTCTTCTTCTCATCTCCCGGGAGCCCTTTCAGGTCGATTGAAGCAGCGTCAACGGAAGACCAGATAAGTCCGGCCATCTTTGCAAGCATAAGCCGCTGCCTTTCCGAACTCTCGAACATTTCAGGCGTCTGCCTCTCCAGTTGAAGGGTCCTGAAATAAACGTCCTGCCTGAAAATGCCGTCCCTCATAAACCGTGGGTTGCCTGTGATGGCATCCTGGAGCTCCCTGTCCGATACCGTAATCCCCAATTCTCTTGCTGAAACGAGGAGAATCCTTTCCTCTATAAGGCTGTTCAGAACCATCTCTTTTAACTTCAGCTTCTTCTCTGCTTCTTCATCAAGGGACTGCCCCTTGTTTATCTCCCTGTACAACTCCCTCATCCTCTCGTAGGCCCTCCAGTATTCCTCGATGGTGATCTTCTCCTTTCCTATCTCGGCAACAGCCACTGCAGTCGATTTATCGACCGTGCCGACCCCCCAGAATACGAAGGAGAGAATGACTATGACGAAAAGGACATAGAAGAACTTTGCATGTTTCCTCATCGACTTTAACACGTCTCAATACCTCCCGGTAAAATAATCTTTAAGAATGTTTCTGTGATCAAAGGCAATCTCTTCGGGCAGACGGTCACTCGTGAATATGCCCGCTTCCCCTGCATCATCTCCCGCATTGAGTTCACCCTCGCCCTTCGCAATATACACCGTGCTTATCGTATGAAAGCGCGCGTCCCTGTCCGGAGATGAATAGGTATGGAATTGCCTCACAAGTCTTATATCGAGCCCCGTCTCCTCTTTTGCTTCCCGCACGGCGGCATACTCAAGGCTCTCGCCGTAATCCACGAACCCTCCCGGAATGGCCCAGCCCGGAGGAGGGTTCTCCCGCTTTATAAGGATTATTCCACCCTTATATTCTATTATTATATCAACAGTAGGAATGGGATTTCTAAAAGCCTGCATTCCGCTCTCCGGGAAAATATCTTATCATGAGATTTCAACCGGCTTCAGAGCTCTCAATCCTTAGATCAACGATCTTCTCAGGAACGATGGTCGAGACCGCGTGCTTGTATATAAGCTGCTCGTTCGCTTCCTTAAGCAGGATGACAAAACTATCAAAGCCTTTGATTACTCCTTTTAATCTCACGCCATTGGTAAGATACACCACAACAGGAATCTTTTCCTTCCTCAACTGGTTCAGGAAATTATCCTGGAGACTTTGACCTTTGCTCCCGCCCATGGTTCCTCCTCATTAGTATGCATTCTGCATTCCGCGGATCGCCTTTGATTCAATAAGCCCTTGTTTAATTTAAAGGCACATGGACGACCGCTGCTTATACATATTTTAATTACCTTAAAAGATTCCGCTTAATAATTCAAGCTCTATGTTATAATAAAGTCAAGTTTACAGCATGTGATTTGTAAAGAATATAGCAGGGAGAATCAAAAATGCCGATTTATGAATATAAATGTAAAAAATGCGGGGAGGAATTCGAAAAACTCGTTTCCGGCAATCAAAAAGTCACCTGTACAAAATGCAACTCAAAGGATGTCCTGAAGAAATTTTCGGTATTCGGCATGAGCGGAGTCGAAAATCCGGCATCTTCGGGGTGCTCGTCCTGCAGTTCGGGCTCTTGCAGTTCCTGCAAATAAATTGTAATCTTAAATCACACTGCTCCAATACACAAGAACATGGGCCTCGGCAAATCGAAATATGAAGAAGGGCTTGAAGTCGAAACCCGGCAGAGGACCAAAAAACCTTATATCAACAGTAGGAATGGGATTTCTAAAAGCCTGCATTCCGCTCTCCGGGAAAATATCTTATCATGAGATTTCAACCGGCTTCAGAGCTCTCAATCCTTAGATCAACGATCTTCTCAGGAACGATGGTCGAGACCGCGTGCTTGTATATAAGCTGCTCGTTCGCTTCCTTAAGCAGGATGACAAAACTATCAAAGCCTTTGATTACTCCTTTTAATCTCACGCCATTGGTAAGATACACCACAACAGGAATCTTTTCCTTCCTCAACTGGTTCAGGAAATTATCCTGGAGACTTTGACCTTTGCTCCCGCCCATGGTTCCTCCTCATTAGTATGCATTCTGCATTCCGCGGATCGCCTTTGATTCAATAAGCCCTTGTTTAATTTAAAGGCACATGGACGACCGCTGCTTATACATATTTTAATTACCTTAAAAGATTCCGCTTAATAATTCAAGCTCTATGTTATAATAAAGTCAAGTTTACAGCATGTGATTTGTAAAGAATATAGCAGGGAGAATCAAAAATGCCGATTTATGAATATAAATGTAAAAAATGCGGGGAGGAATTCGAAAAACTCGTTTCCGGCAATCAAAAAGTCACCTGTACAAAATGCAACTCAAAGGATGTCCTGAAGAAATTTTCGGTATTCGGCATGAGCGGAGTCGAAAATCCGGCATCTTCGGGGTGCTCGTCCTGCAGTTCGGGCTCTTGCAGTTCCTGCAAATAAATTGTAATCTTAAATCACACTGCTCCAATACACAAGAACATGGGCCTCGGCAAATCGAAATATGAAGAAGGGCTTGAAGTCGAAACCCGGCAGAGGACCAAAAAACCGTCCCTGTACAAGGTCTTGCTGCTCAACGATGATTATACGACCATGGAATTCGTTGTCCATGTCCTCGAAAGCGTCTTCCACAAATCCACGGTAGAAGCCACTCAGATAATGCTTCATGTCCACAAGAACGGCTCCGGGCTGGCAGGTGTTTATACAAGGGACATTGCTGAAACAAAAGTCGCCATGGTGCACGAACTCGCCCGCAAGCGCCGGTTCCCGCTTAAATGTATAATGGAGAGAGAATGATCAACAAAGAACTGGAATTAACACTCGGGGCCATAATACGCGATGCGGAAAAAAAAGGGCATGAGTACCTGACTGTTGAGCATATTCTGTTCGCCGCCCTCCACGATGATTGGGGGATTGAGATTATCACGCATTGCGGCGGCAGCATAGCGCGGCTCAAGGCGTCGGTCGAGCGTTTCTTCAAAGAGAGCCTCCCGAAATTGCCGATGAAGCCCGGTTTCCACTCAAAGCCGACCCTGGGGTTCCAGAGGGTAATACAGAGGGCTTTGAGCCACGTACAATCAGCCGGGAAGCAGGAAGTGGATGCCGGCGATATACTCTCGTCCGTATTTCTGGAAGAGGACTCGCACGCTGTCCATTTTCTTGAATCCGAAGACATAAAACAGCTAGATGTCCTCAACTATATCTCTCATGGTGCATCGAAAGTGTCGGATGAGCCTTTAAGTAATGACGATGATGATGATGCCGAGCCGTCGGGGTCACCACGGAGCAGGGAATCCGAAAACAGGGACCCGCTCAGGCAATTCGCGGGGGACCTCGTCGGGAAAGCGGCGGAAGGGGGGATCGATACCCTGATCGGTCGCGAACCGGAAGTAAAGAGGACCATCCAGGTGCTCAGCAGAAGAAGAAAGAACAACGTTATCCTCGTGGGAGAGCCCGGTGTGGGCAAGACCGCCATTGTCGAGGGACTCGCCTTGCATATCCACCAGGGGCAGGTGCCCGAGGCTTTAAAGAAAGCAAGAATATTTTCGCTGGACATGGGGGCGCTGCTCGCGGGGACAAAATACCGGGGGGATTTCGAAGCGCGCCTTAAAGCAACCATGAAAGGCCTCCAGAAGGTCCCGCAGGCAATCCTTTTTATTGACGAGATACATACCATTGTAGGGGCAGGCGCGACCAGCGGCGGGTCCATGGATGCCTCCAATATTTTAAAGCCGCTGCTGAATTCCGGCAAACTGCGCTGCATCGGGGCAACCACGTACGAAGAGTACAAAAACCATTTTGAGAAAGACCGCGCGCTCTCCAGGAGGTTCCAGAAGGTGGAGATCCAGGAACCCGGGATCAAGGAGACCATACAGATCCTCGATGGATTGAAAACGTACTACGAAGATTTCCATAATGTTAAATATACGAAGAATGCCCTAAAAGCAGCAGCCGAACTCTCGGCAAAACATATCAACGACAGATACCTGCCTGATAAGGCCATCGATGTTATAGATGAAGCAGGGGCCGAATTAAAACTCTCCCCTCTGCATAAGAACAAGAGGACGGTCGGGACCACCGAGATCGAAAGGGTAGTTGCCAGGATCGCGAAAATCCCTCCGAGGACTATTTCCTCATCGGATACGGACAAGCTGAAACGGCTTGAAGATGATTTGAAAAGCGCGGTGTTCGGCCAGGACAGCGCCATCCACTCCCTTGTGTCGGCAATCAAGCGCTCGCGTGCGGGCCTCGGGTCGCCGGACACTCCCATCGGCTCTTTCCTGTTCACAGGGCCCACGGGCGTCGGGAAAACCGAGGTCTCGAAACAACTGGCGTCTGTTATGGGGGTCCAGTTCATACGCTTTGATATGAGCGAATATATGGAGAAGCATACCGTTGCACGACTGATCGGCGCGCCTCCCGGTTACGTCGGGTTCGATCAGGGGGGGCTGATGACGGATGCCGTCAGAAAGCATCCCTACAGCGTCCTCCTCATGGATGAGATCGAAAAGGCCCATCCCGATATCTTCAGCATCCTCCTGCAGGTGATGGATTATGCGACATTGACGGACAATAACGGCAAGAAGGCCGATTTCAGGAACGTCATCTTCATCATGACCTCGAACGCCGGGGCCAAAGATATGACGAAGAACGTTATCGGCTTCGGGGACCGGGACAGGGATACCCGGTCGAAGAGCAATGACGCGATCAACAGGTTGTTCAGTCCGGAATTCAGAAACCGGCTTGACGCCACAATCACTTTCGAACATTTGACTCCGGATATTATGAAACAAGTGGTCGATAAATTCATCGCGGAACTCCAGCAGCAGCTCGGCCGCAAGCAGGTTTCAATTACACTCTCCGCTGAGGCGCGGAACTGGCTCGCGAAGAAGGGGTACGATTCCGTTTACGGCGCCCGCCCGCTGGCCCGTCTTATCCAGACGGAAGTCAAGGATGTCCTGTCCGAGGAGGTGCTCTTCGGCAGCTTGAGCAAGGGCGGCGAGGTGGTCATCGACCTGAAAGATGATTGCCTGAGCTTCACTTACTCTCAATGAGCACTAATGCATATGCAGATATTCATGATGCGACATGCCCGTATTCCAGCTCTCAAGAAAGTTAATCTTTCCGCCGCCCGAACTGGCTGAAAAGGACGGCCTGCTCGCCGTAGGGGGCGATTTAAGCGAAAAGCGCCTTTTGCTCGCCTATTCAATGGGAATCTTCCCCTGGTATTCGGAAGGCTTTCCGATCTTGTGGTGGTCCCCTGATCCCCGCCTTGTCCTCGTTCCTGAAGAACTCAAGGTATCGAGGAGCCTCAGGCAGGTCATCAAAAAAAATACATTCAGAGTGACCATGGATACCGCCTTTGAGGAGGTCATCAGGAATTGCGCGGAAGCTCCCAGAAAAAAAAATGAAGGCACATGGATTACGGAAGATATGATCGAGGCATACACCCGCCTCCATCACTCAGGCTTCGCGCATTCAGTCGAAAGCTGGCGCAACGGCGAACTGGCGGGCGGACTTTATGGGGTTTCGTTGGGGAAGGCTTTTTTCGGTGAATCGATGTTCTCAAAGATGAGCAACGCCTCCAAAGCAGCTTTCACAGAGCTCGTGCGCCAGTTGATCGCATGGGGCTTTACCTGCATAGATTGCCAGGTAACGACCAGCCACCTCATGGGCTTCGGGGCAAAAGAGATTCCCCGGGGTGAATTCATGCGGATGCTGCATCGTGCGCTGGGAATGCCTGCGGTTAAAGGGAAGTGGAACCTGCTATTCTCTTCCAAATGAACAATAGAACGAGGGCTCTCGCTGATATACAGGGCATGGCAGGCGCCTGTGCCTGCCATGTAATCTCACCCCTTAAGACCGCCCTCTTCTAAAGGAACGCAAGCATCAGACGATATGTATAGTATAAAAGGAACGCCCGTGGAGGCAGCAGTTAAACAGGAATGCCGTTCAGAGCCGGACAGGGGGGGCAAGATGAGGCAGAGGGATTTAAGCGAATACGAGAAGCCGGCAGTAAAGATATTTGATAATTACAGCATGCGGGCATACAGCGGAGTCGCTTATACATGCACAATAGTATCCGACTATTCATATGTCGGCCTGCACATGAAATGCATGGCCTGGGTGTGTATGAATTAAGAGAGAGCCCGCGCCTATTCCGGATATTTAAACGGACTTGTCCTCAATATATCGTTTACTTTAAGCGGCCTGCCGGTCATGACAAATATAGCCATACCCCGCTCTTCCGTAGTCTTTCCGCCTTTCTGCCACTTCCCGGTCCACGAGACGTTGAGATTTACCGTGTTGTCCTCTATTTCGACCAATACCGGATTAAAAGTGAGCTCCGCGGAATCAAAGCTCCTCATAACGCCGCTGATCGCCCTGAACCCTTCCCGCGTCGTGTTCTTTTCAAGGGCGTTGATATCCCTTTTTATATAAGCCCCTTTCACCGTCTCTAAAACCGCAAAGGCCTCTGTAGCTATTTTAGAGTCTTCAGACGTCCTCTTAACCTCTTTCTTGCTGCATGAAGCGACAAAGACAAACATTATGAGCGCCAAAGCCAAAAACCTTTTCATTTATACCTCCGGGTATCTATCAAAACTGAACTGAATTATAAACAATTATGCTGAAAAATCCCAAATTTCAAAACTCCCCCCATGACTCCTTATCTGTTTGGGATTTGGAGCCTGGAATTTGGAGTTTAAGAATTTGATACTTCAAAGTTATATCATAATCCTGTTATCATACCATTATGAAGGTTGTGGCCCAGAACAGAAAAGCATACCACGATTACAGCATCGAGGAAACTGCCGAAGCGGGCATCCAGCTCCTCGGCACGGAAGTCAAATCATTGCGGGATGGCAAAGCCAACCTTAAGGACAGCTATGTGCTCATCAAAGATACCGAAGCCTTTCTCTTTAATTGCCACATAAGCCCGTACACGCACGGCAATATCATGAACCATGATCCGGTGAGGACCCGAAAGCTCCTTCTCCACAGCAAAGAGATAGAAAGATTAAAAGGCAAAATGCAGCAGAAAGGCTACACGCTGGTGCCGCTCAAAATATACTTTAAGGGCTCGTACGTGAAAGTTGAAATCGGTCTCGCCAAAGGCAAGAGAGAGTACGAAAAGAGGGAAACCATCAAAGAGCGCGAGGCCAGGAGGGATATAGAGCGGGCGATGAAGGACAGGTAGGCAAGGGAATTCCGGGATTATGGTATAATAAATAAAGAGACTCTTAACCGGGGGCGATTGGGCTCGACGGGGGTTACGAGGCTCAGGTGGCATGCCGTGGCTCCATCACCACGTAAAAAGGTGGAAAAAAACACAAACGCCAACAACGAACTGGCACTTGCTGCTTAACTAGCAGCACGCTCTTCTGAAGTTGTCTGTGCTTTGGAAAGAGCGTCATACAGCAGGCTGCCGCCGGATGAATCCTTTAAATCCGGCGAAAGCACTAAAGGGATAGGGTATCGGTAGGCCTGTCTGCCGGCAATCCGGTATCCGAAACTAAATAGGCAGGATAAGCATGTAGAGGCTTGAGAGTAGTGCTTTCGGACGCGGGTTCGATTCCCGCCGCCTCCACCAAAATACGGAGCGAATCAACAATGTCAAAAAGGTTTTTTATCAATTTTAAGTTGCCTATTTCCATAAAACGTCTGACTGGCAGGACAACCCTTGCGCTACCGACGGATACAGCTATCCGAAGACTCAATGATGTGGTAAGAGGCTGGGTCGGATATTTTCGCTATGGACACTGTAGCAGCGACATGTCAAAGCTGAAGAGATACTTGGAAGAGAGGGTTCAGATATATCTGAGGAATAAACATGGGAAAAGGGGACGTGGATTTATGGTCTACCCTTATCACCATCTTTATGACAACCTCGGACTTTATAAGATACCGACAAG
>JAMCVZ010000007.1 GCA_023476565.1 Nitrospirota bacterium | reverse complement strand
CAAGCAGCGAATCCATTTCCTCGTACGTCCTTCTGTGTACCATCTGGACAGGCTGCTTTATTTGCTCCCCGATGTAATCGATAATCTCCTGATAGTACGTCACAGCGTCAACAGGCGTAATCATGGATGCAACACCGATTTTTATCGTATTATTCTGCGGTTTATTTTGCTGTGAAGAGGAGACTTGCGTCAAAAAGAGGATAAGGACAGGGACAGCCAGTGAAAGCAAGAATATATAAAATCGCCTTTTTATCATCAACTGCTCGAATCACTCAGATTGTAGTGCCGTCAAGGAACTCATTTGTTCGGTTAACCTATCATACCTGTATTTCCTGCGCCATATCAAGTTGTTATATCTGCGTGGTTGGCGTGATCCGGCAGAATTAAAGGGGACGGTTCTCTTTTAAAATCACTGCAATTGGCTCGGCATTCAGCCATACAGCATTTCGAAATAAAACCGTTCAAGCCGATTCTTCACGCTGCATCTCTTTTTATGTCTGCACGAAGCCGCACATGCTGGTGAGCAAAGCTCTGCGAAATTTTGCATCACTGGCAGCCCGTTTTAAGACTGAATCGCGGTCTTGCCAGTGTGTCCTCCGGCCTTTCTTGCTCCTGTTTTTTTCTTTACACTTTCCCCTTTCTCTTCCGCATTTTTTGATGGCGCCTTTGGGGCAACTTTCTTTTTTCCCTTGTTGGCGCTTCTTTTCCGCCCATCCGGTTTTTGAGCGGTTTCGTCCTGCCCGGAGGATGCGCCGGCCTTTATTTTCTTTTTTGCTGCAGGGGAAGCGGCGGTATCCGGGGTCTCCATATCGATGCCGAATACCGAGGACAAATCCGATTCCCCTATAATACGCGAGCTTTTCTTCGCAGCTCTTGCGAGAAGCTTTTCGGTTTGACCCGCAACCGTCTGCTTTATGAGTTCGCCCATTCCGATATTTCGCAATTGAAAAAAAAGCTTCGGGTCTTCATCGAGCCTTGTACCGGCTCCATAGAGAGCAGCGGCAACATGTTTGCACATGCTCGCCCAGTCAGGACATGAGCAACTGAATTTGATCTCCTTCGGTGAAGGGAACAGGCCTGAATCTTTTGCAGTAAATATCTCTCCTAACGTTTTGGGGAATTCCCCTGCGAGGAGCCCCTGGAGGGATTCCAGCATGCCCTCACAGGCAGCGGTAATTTCCTGCCGAACATTTTTTTTAAGCGCCGTTATTTTAATAATGACAGAGTAAGGTTTTGGCGCCGAACCCTGCACCAACGCCCTTATTTCACATGAATCTATTTGCAGATCCAGCACGGCCCCATGGCGTACGTAGCTCCGTCCTCTCCCGATACGGTTACTGTAATCGGCATACCGTTCGAGATTGCGGTTCCATGCCTTGCCCCACCACGTGCGTGCAAGAGCGCTGCCTTCAAGCGCCACGGGCTTCATATCCGGGTTCTTCTTCATAAGCTCTTTCAGTTTCTTTGCGGCCTTCTCCTTCTTACGGGCAACCGGCACATATTCAGGAAATCCACCCCAATATCTCATAATATCTCCCTTATAGTTACTGCATTTATATTTGAACAATCATCTGTTTCAAGGTTGCCGGAAGACGGTCGCACTACGCTTGTAAGCGATTATATTTTTATTATATACTGAGACTGAAAAGTTCCAGCAACTCCTTATTGCCTATTTCGGTTATCCATGCCTCGCTGCTGCTCTGAATGATCTCCTGCGATAATTTCATCTTCCCCTCGATCATCATATCGATCTTCTCTTCTATGGTGCCTTTTGTAATGAACTTATGCACGACAACATTTCTTTTCTGTCCTATCCTGAACGCCCTGTCGGTCGCCTGATTTTCTACTGCAGGGTTCCACCAACGGTCGAAATGAATGACATGGTTCGCCCCGGTCAGGTTCAATCCCACGCCTCCGGCTTTTAATGACAGGACGATAAAGGGGATGTATTTCGGACTCTGAAACCGTTCCACAATCTCTTTTCTTTTCCTTACAGGCGTGCCCCCGTGCAGCACAAGCCCATCCCTTTCGAATATGCCTTCAAGAAAGGCTTTAAGCGGTTCGGTCATTTCTTTGAATTGTGTAAAGATCAGAACCTTCTCCCTTTTTTCATGGATTGTCCCGCATATCTCCCTGAGCCGCGTGAACTTCCCGCTGTCGTGTTCCTCGAACCCGCCTGTTCCGAGGTATTGGTCCGGGTGATTGCAGAGCTGTTTGAACTTCATAAGAGAGGAAAGTATGATCCCTTTCCGCTGAATCCCTTCGGTGTTTCCAACCATCTCCTTCAACTCCCTGACCATTTCCTTGTATAGAAATACCTGCTTCCTGCTCAACGATGCATACGTCTTCATTTCGACTTTTTCCGGCAGATCCGATATGACAGATTTGTCCGTTTTCATACGCCGCAAAATATAGGGGTTGACGATTTTCCTTAACCGAGCGTAGCCGGCGGGGTCCTGTTTCAACTTCTTTGCAAATTGATTGAATTCCTGGGAACTGCCGAGCAGTCCGGGATTGATAAAATCGAAAATCGACCATAAATCCGAAAGCCTGTTTTCGATGGGGGTCCCGGTCATCGCGATCCTGTTTTCAGCCGTAAGCTTCTTTATCGCTTTTGTTTGCCGTGTACCGGGATTCTTGATGGCCTGGGCTTCATCCAGGATTATATAATTCCATTCATACTTCTGCAGCCACTCGTATTTCTGCGCGAGAGAATATGTCGTGATAACCAGATCGAGCTTATCGAGGGCCTCCTTATCTTTCGGTTCGATTTTTTTAGCGGGATGGGCTTCGGGATGCGCCACAAAAAATGCGATACCAGGTGCGAATCGTCCGATCTCATAGGCCCAGTTGGAGATGAGAGATGCAGGTATTATCAAGAGATTTGCCTGCTTTTGCCCTCTTGATTTCAGGATATCGAGCAATGCGAGGACCTGAACGGTCTTGCCGAGACCCATATCATCGGCCAGGCACATTCCAAATTTCATGGAATGCAAAAAGCCGAGCCAGTCTACCCCTTTTTGCTGATAAGGTCTGAGTTCGGCTTTAAAGGTCTTTGGTGGTTTCGACGAATCGATCATATCCGGGCTGCGTAGTTTTTGCATGACCGATTCGAGCCATTTCCCATTCGTCACCCTGACGCTTTCATCTCCATCGGGGACATTCAGCAGTGCATTGGGGTTAAGTTGCAGGCGCAGGGCGTCTCTCAGTCTGAGGTTACCTTTTGCGGCCATCTTTTGTGCCTTTTCATAGGCGGCAAGTGTCTGCTTCAGTTTCTCAGGATCAACGGCGACCCATTTATTTTTGATATAAGCGAGTCCCTCTGATGACAGCAGCAAGCGCAGCGCTTCCTCGTGCGAGATCGGCGTTTCTTCAAGATACAACTGTGCGTTGAAATTCAAGAGGACGTCCATGCCGACATACGACGGCTGGTCATTACCGACAGAGATGGAGAGCTTAAGGCCTGGCGCGGTTCCTTTCCACCAATTGGGAATTCTGCATAAAATACCCGATTTCTCATAGAGCGGGATTTCCTTGAGGAAGGCGTATGCCTCCTGGGGAGTCCATGCAAGGGGGTGAAACAACTCGCCGGTTTCAAGGAGTCCGGAAATCAGCGGACTCTCTTTTGACGCTAAATGCACCGTTGCGAGCAGTTCCAGCAGTTTCTCACTATCATTTCCGTATTCCTGCATCGCGTATTTCAGGGGGAGGTGTTTTGATTTGCCCTCTTTGTTCAAGCCTGTTGAATAGGTTGCAAGGAATGCAAAAGGATAATCCTCCTTTTTGCTTTCGACAAGGTGAAAGTATACCCTTCCCACCAGATGCACATCGGGACTGTATGTTCCGATGAAGCGCTCTACGGTCCCTTTATAATTTCCGATCTCTCTTTTAAAGGCGGTGTTGAGCTTTTGCCACACATCCTCCAGCACCCCCCTGTGCAGGTATTCCGAGCCTGTCATTAACGGGGCGCCGTCAAGCATTCTGTTGAGATCGTCCACATCAAGAGGGAGTTCTATACGGCGCCGGACAACTTCCAGATCAGGCGTCTGGCTCAGCTTTTTCGTGAATAACCCGGCAAGTCCTCTCCAGTAATCGAGAGAGGGGGAAAGGGGAATTGATTTATCGCAGAAGCCCAGGAATAAAAAGGCGGTTTCGGGATCAGAAGAGAAGCGGGTATGAATTTCCTGCTGTAATAAGTGCCGGCTCTTGTTTATCCGCTCTTCCGTATCGGCCCATTCCAATAGTATAGAGCCGTTCGGCATAACCGCTGCCTGCAATTCCTGGTACATACTATCGGCTATTTATTATTCAAGTTCGCCTTAACCGTGTCCAGATATTTAACAAACATTTCCGGCTCCACTTTATCGATAAAGCACAGCCTCATCCCGTTGGAGTACTTCATGATATTCCCGTTATGGTCGAGAAACAAAAGCAGGCAGTCGTTTTTATAGTCGTACTGCTTTCCGAGCTGCTCCTCGTCATCCGTGAGCTTACCGGTAAGATCGACCCGTACCGGGATGAAGTCAGCCATTATCTTTGCGGCAATCGACGGGTTGTCATACACCTCTTTCTGAAGGAACGCGCATCGCGGACAGCGCTCATCGTAAAAAAAATCGACGAGCATCGGCTTCTTCTCGATCTTTGCCTTCTCCCTGCCGTCCTTAAGTTTGTGCCATTTCACTTCCGATGCAGCCAATGCCCCTGCTGATAATGCCAGGACGATAACTATTGTTATGGCCAGCTCTTTTTTCATATCTGTTGTCTCCTCCCCGCAAAAGGTTCTGCAAAAACTGCTTAACGCCTCTTGTAAGTAGTATACACTTTTTATGTCTGCACAGGAATAGCCTTATAACAGCTCATTGAGTCTTTTTTCGGATTACATAGCGGTCAAAGGCTGTGGATCAGATAGATGATGAGAAAGACCCCGATAGCAAGAACCGACAGGGTGAGCAGTGCATCGAGTAGCTTTGACGGCTGATAGGTATCCTCGTCTATTTGCCTCTCTACCTTCTTGAACCTGATAAACGCAAGCAGGGCCATCAGGGCGCCCAGCCCGACAAGAAGTATCCCCAGCATCGATGAGTAGCCGCGGGGTGGAGTGGTGATCTCCCTGCCCAGGATATACGATATCTGCTTTACGAACAAAGCGAACTTCTCGACAACAAAGCCGAACGCCATTATTCCTATGCTGGTCCTTATCCAGGCAAGGAACGTCCGCTCGTTCGCCATGTGGACACGGCGGTTATGGACCTTTTTGGGCTCCCTATCGCTTGTTTTCTCAGGCACCGGTGTATCTCAAATAAGCAATGGAATTACGTACGGGTATTGCAATAAAACGACCCGCATGGAGCGGCAGCGTGTACCGGCAGGAAAAGTCTCATCATTTCAGCGTGCTATTTCTCTATCTTGGGATCTGCCTTATCAAGCTCCGGTTGTGCTGAGGTATCATCCTCAAGCCCTTTTTTGAATCCCCTTATCGCCTCTCCAAGGCTCTTTCCAAGTGACGGCAGTTTACTCGGTCCGAAGACCAGGAGCCCAACAACCAGAACCACCATCATTTCAGGAAGTCCGAGACCAAACATAATTACCTCCTCTTCCGTTGCCGGAAACATAGATATGAACTTTCATAATTATATAACATTTTGCGGGTTTTATATATAGCGCATACACATGACAGGCGAACAGGCATCCATGTCCTTGTAATCTCCGGATATTTCCTGAAGCATCTCCTGCGCCCGCTACCTTAAGGACTTTAAGGTTTCTGTTATGGTATCCAGTGCCCCGCCGGTCAGGAAACAATAGCTTTGATCGACAGCCCCATGCTTAAAGCTATTTAAATGTGTTCACTATGTAATCCGCTATTTTTTTTGCATCGGCGTCGGGAATTGTCTTTTTATCGAACCTGGTCATGCCAGGTCCGGGGTTTCTCATCTTGCCGACTATGTCGGCAGGCGTTTTCACGCTATTTGCCTCACGGTCGCCCTTGCGCAATGTCTTCCGAGGATTTATGATATTACCGCCGCTGGGATGGCACACAGAGCAGTGCGTTTTAAAGAGTTCCTCTCCGGACTTCCCCTTCACGGCCTTTTCAGCAAAACCCGGGGTGCTCAACAAGCACAGGGTAATCACGAAAACAACTACCGGCATAATCTTCATCACTATCCTCCCCTTGGAATAGAATTAACGCTTATTTCCCCGTTCCGTAGTTCACGGTAGGGAGCTTTATCAGTCTTCGCCCCGAAACAAAGAGATCAGTTCGCCTAAATGTACCATACCCAAAAGCCGTTTGCAACAAATGCAGCATAAGCAAATGCAGCACAAGCGCCCTCTGGTACTGATGGGAATTCTTTTTTACATAATCAGGATGTTTGGATAGTTACATAAAACGTCTGTGCGCCTCTCTTCACCAGGAAAAGCACATAGCCTCTTTTTTCAATCTTCCCCATGGCCTCCCGGTAATCATTCATATTCCTTACAGGCATGTTGTTGACTTCCAGAATGATATCTCCAGGCTGTATCCCCGCCTCGGCAGCCGCGCCGTCCGGCGCGATACCGACTACGACCACACCCGTTCTGGTCTTAAGCCTGAACTTGTCCATCCAGCGCGGGCTTATAGTATCAACCGCCAGACCGAGCCGGCCCTCCTTTTGCCGGCCCTGGGATGCCACCTTATCTTCAGTCAGTTCCGTAACCGTTACCTTCAAGCCGACCTCTTTGCCGCTCCTGATAACTTTGACAGCAACCGTTTTCCCGATAGGAGCAGCGGCAACCATCCTTGAGAGGTCGGGCATGTTCTTGATGTCCCTGCCGTCGAATGAGACAATAATGTCCCCTCTCTTTATACCCGCTGCTTCAGCAGGCCCGCCCGGCACGACATCTCCGACCAGTGCACCCATAGGTTCCTTGAGGCCGAACGCCTGTGCTATTTCCGGAGTCACCGACTGAATCGATACGCCGAGCCAGCCGCGGGTCACCTTCCCCTTCTCCCTGAGCTGGGGGACGACCGTTTTTGCCATGTTGCTCGGGATTGCAAAACCGATACCCTGCCCGGTGGCGACAATCGCCGAATTTATGCCGATAACCTCACCTTTCAGATTTATAAGCGGGCCACCGCTGTTGCCGGGGTTGATTGGGGCGTCCGTCTGGAGAAAATTGTCATACGGCCCGGCGCCTATCACGCGCCCTGTAGCGCTGAGTATGCCCTGTGTCACCGTATGCTCCAGGCCGAAGGGGTTGCCCATGGCGAGCACCCAGTCCCCTACCCTCATCCTGTCCGAATCCCCGAGCGGAAGGACAGGGAGGTTCTTGAACACCGACGAGATCTTTATCAGGGCGAGGTCGGTTTTCGGGTCCCTCCCTACTACCCGCGCTTTGAATTCACGCCCGTCAGCGAGTTTTACTTTTATCTCATCGGCCCCTTCCACTACATGGTTATTCGTAATGATAAACCCGTCCTTGTCGATTATGAAGCCCGATCCGAGACTGCTTTGCTTCATCTTCCTGTCGGGGACGTCGCCAAAATAACGTTTGAAAAAATCCCCGAAGGGCCCTTCATCGTCAGGGCCGAAGAAATGCCTGAACGGGCTGCCGGGGACCGTGACCGTTGAAGTAGTGCTGACATTCACCACAGCGGGCTTGACCTTCTCGATCAGGTCGGCGAATGATTGCGGAAAGCCCACCACCTCGGAAGGACCGGTTTTTTCCCGCTCGCACCCCGTTTGCGAGCCTATGTAGATCCCGACAATAAGGGACATCAGAATGATTGCAAAAAGCCTGACCAAAATGTTCTTCCTCATAACCTTCCTCCTTACATCCTGTCCTTAACTTCCGTAACATGCGGATGGACTTGCCTTAAATACGGCAGATAAAAACTCTTCACGCTGTATTCACCGCCGGGCTTTGATGAGGCCCTGCCCGGCACTGTCAAAAAATTACGTATAATTTAATTATATACATTTACATTCATGATGCAAGCAAGTCTTCTGCCTTTTCTGCTGCTGAAAAGGGAGCGGAGCTACGCCGGGGGACAGGAGGAAACTGAAAAAATACTGCAATAAAAAATGAGAAAGGGCCGGGAGATCGCCGTCATAATAGAAAAAACGCACAACGGACGGAAGAGGGAGCTATGCCGTCCGCTGTGCTTCCCCCCCGAGGAGGGAACATATCCGGGAGGGGTTAACCGGAAAGGGAATGCCTATTCGCTTCGAAATCCCCGCAACTTTTCCATGGGGAAAGGAATAACCCGTGGCGGCTGCATGTCCCTGCATCGGCCCTCACCGACGCATAGGCGGAGCTCAGGGAGTTGAGCCCCGGAAAGGCAGTCTCGATCCATACGGGGTCGTTCCTGAAAAACCTGCACTGCATACACTGCTCGCTCATGTGGAAACCTCCTCGCCGTCATACTGCATCTATTTCCCCAGATTCATCCAGTAGCCGCCGAATACAAAGACAGAGAGGATGAACCCGAGGGAGACATTCACCAGTACCCCTATGGTAAACGCCCCAAAAGGTTTCCAGCCCGCGGCTTTAAGCTCCTTGAAACGGGTGGTAAGCCCTATGCTCAGGAAACAGAAGATAAAAGCCCATGTCCTGAGGGAGACGATCGGCATGATAAGCCCCGGCTTTACGATCTTGTTGAAATCCGGCGTCGAATATCCGGCCGTGATGCTGGACATGAAGAGCGAGGCCACAAAGAACCCGATCACGAATTTGGGGAACCTCCACCAGACTTCCATCGGACTGGGCCTCGTGCCGCATTCCTCCTTTTCCCACTTCAGGCAGGCGATGAGGGCGAAGATGAACGACCATATCCCGATCCACATATCCCTTCCTATCACCTTCATCAGGGTGAAACCCTGTATGGCGGCGTCCTCATTGCCCGCCATACGGCCGTAGGCGCTGGCAGCAGCGAAGCCTGCGGCATCGGCAAACTCCGACGTCCCCACCCACGCGCCCGCCACTCCGGGAGAGAGGTTGAGGAGCTTCGATACAAAGGGCAGAAAGAATATCATGATCAGCGCCCATACCACCACAAGGGTCACCGAGGTGTAGAGATACTCCTTTTTAGCCCCCACCGCGCTCGCGATAGCCATGGACCCCGATACCCCGCATACGGCGCCTCCGGTGCCGATCACCGCAGCAAGCCTTTTGTCCAGGCCGAAGATCTTTGTTGCTACGAAATATATGGTAAGGCAGGTGACTAAGGAGATCACCGTCGCCTGGAAAAGGGCGACCGGCCCGGCGGAAACCACGAGGGTGATTGGAAACGTGGCGCCGAGGAGGACAATACCCGTCTTGATATAGTACTCGACCCTGAAGCCCGAATCCATCCACCTGGGGAGCGGTACGGTGTTCGCGATGAAAAGTCCGATCAAAAGCGCCACAAGGGGAGGTTCCAGGTTATACTTGGGTGCGTCCACCCAGCCGCCGATGGAGAACATGAGTATGGACAGCAGGTAGAGGATGATGAAGGACGGGACGAACTCCGCGGTCTTGATCCCCATGATCCTTGTCGAAATACCGAAGATGACGAGCCACGACAGCAGTTGCAGGCCGTAGAGGTGGATGTTCTTGCCGAAGTGCTCAAGCAGTTGGTCGATGGACGACCACTTGAGCCCCCCCGGGTTGATTGCCAGCGACTTCACGACAGCGCTGCCGTTGAGAAAAGCGATGAGCGAGACGATCACGATGCCGATGCCGAGGTAGATCGCCCACCAGTCCTCTTTCAGGTATAACTCCTTCCACCCCATATGAGCAGGTTTTGGCGGGGAGCCTTCGGCACATTTTTTCGTTTCACAGTAATCTGTTGCACTCTTTGCCTCTTTCCCTTGCATGATGCCCTCCTTTTGTTTTGGCGCGTATAAAGCAACAGTCATGCCATCAGGGGAGGAAATGGTAACCCTTTGAAAAAACAGGGTAATTGAGGAGCACCCGTGAGGAGCGGGGTAAGGGTGAGCGCAAAAATTATCTTGCAGTGCTATATTTTATGTGCACCGGTTCTGAACCCCTCAGCGCTGATGCCGTATTTCCTCATCAGGTGCTGGAGGGATTGCCTTTCGATGCCGGCCTTTTTCGCAGCCAGCGAGACATTGCCCTCCGAACACTGCAAGAGCCGGGTGATGTAGTGGACATTGAATTCTTCGAGGACGCCTCGCCTCGCCTCTTTATATTCAAGGCTGGACAGCTCCGGCAGGATACGTTCGGGGCAGGGCATTGCAGACGGCTCGCAGCCGAAATCCCCGGGGCCGACCACTTCCCCCTTGGAAAACAATACCGCCCTCTTGATCTCATTCTGGAGTTCCCTGACATTGCCGTTCCATTTCCTTGAAACCAGCATCTTCAACGCGTCCTCGGTAAACCTCTTCCGGGGGAGGCGGAGCTCGGAGCAATAAAGGGAGAGGAAGTGGTACGCGAGGAAAGGGATGTCTTCGGTGATCTCTCTGAGAGACGGGGTATGCAGGGAGACCACGTTCAGCCGGTAATACAGGTCCTCCCTGAACTGCCCCGACCCGATCTTCTTCTTGAGGTCCCGGTTCGTTGCTGCGATTATCCTCACATCGACCTTGTGCGCACGGGCATCACCCAGGGGCTTTATTTCCTTTTCCTGCAAAACCCTCAGCAGTTTCGCCTGGAGCACAGGGGATATGTCGCCGATCTCATCGAGGAATATGGTCCCCCCGTGCGCGGTTTGAAAGAGACCCTCGTGATCGCCGGCCGCGCCTGTGAACGCCCCTTTTTTATAGCCGAACAGCTCGCTTTCCAGTATGGATTCGGGAATGGCCGGGCAGTTTACCGCGACGAAGGGCTTACCCGCACTGCCGCTCAATGCGTGAACCATCTTGGCCGCCAGCTCTTTGCCGGTCCCTGTTTCCCCGGTGATCAATACGGTTATGTCCGTCTTCGCCACAAGCTGTATGGTCTCCACAAGCCCTTTCACCAGGGCTGATTTACCGACAAAACATTCAGCGGTCTCTTTCTCTTTCAGTTTTTTCTCAAGGGCGAGGTTCCTTTCCACGAGGGAGTAGTGTTCCAGCGCTTTCCTGATGATGTGGAGCAGTCTCTCTTCATCAAAGGGTTTGGTGATAAAGTCGTACGCCCCCAGCTTGAGGGACTCGACCGCGGTCTCGATCGTTCCGTAGGCGGTCATCATGATCACGATGACAGAGCCGTCCGTACTCTTGATCCGCCTGAGCAGCTCCATGCCGTCCATCCCCGGCATCCTTATATCGGCGAGGACGATACCCGCATTCCCCTCTGAAAGGACCTTCAGCGCCTCCTCCCCGTTGCCCGCGGCGTACACGGGAATATCGAACTCCTTGTGGATAAGCCGCTCCAGGAGCCTCACCATGTCGGGCTTGTCATCAACGATCAACACGGACTCTCTCATCCTCTAACCCCTTTCAAGAGGGAGCCATATCCTGAATGTGGCCCCCTTCCCTTCCCCGCCCTCAAAGGAGATTTCGCCGTTATGCTCTTTGATTATGCCATAACTGACCGCAAGCCCCAGGCCCGTGCCCTGCCCCGGCTCTTTCGTGGTGAAGAAGGGCTCGAAAATCCTGTTCTGAATAGCTCCGGGGATTCCGCACCCCGTATCGGAGAAGGTGATCAAAACCCCCTCCATCGGGATATCATAGCGGGTCGATATCGTGACTGTGCCGCCGGACTCCACGGCCTGGTAGGCATTCATGAGGAGGTTCATGAAGACCTGCTTCATCTTATCCGTATCAATAGTGACCTGCGGCACGGAGGGGTCATACTCCCGGATCACGGCGGCCCCCTTTCCGGCGAACTTCCCCTCCATGACGCCGACCACGGACTCCACGGTCTCGTTGATATTCGCCTGCACATACTGCGGCTTCGTCTGCCTCGAAAAGTTGAGGAGATCTTCCACGATCTTCTTGCAGAGCTGGGAATTGTTGTAGATCACGCCGAGGTCTTCCCGTATCTGTCCTTCGGGGCGGTCCTTCATCAGCATACCCGTATACCCCAGTATGATGCTGAGCGGGTTGTTGATCTCATGGGCAACCCCCGCTGCCAGCCGCCCGGCGGAGGCAAGCTTGTCGGCCTGCCTCATGTGCTGCTCCATCCGCTTCCGCTCGGTGATGTCCTTGACAATGCATTCATAGCCGCAGATGTCGTTGTGCTCATCCTTCCTGAAGGTGGCGGTTATCAACACGGGTATTTCACCCGCATCCTTTTTTCTGAATACGGCTTCGAAATCCTTTACGAAACCGTCCCTTTCCATGCGGCCCAGAAAGTCGTCAAGGCGCTCTTCTCCGGCAAAAAAGTCGTACATGGAGATATTCTTTATGAAGTCGTCCTTGCGGCTGCAGCCGAAAAGCTCGACCCCGGAATAATTGATGTCCGTGACCGTCCCCAGGCAGTCGGTCACGATGATCGCGTCCTTCGAGCCCTCGAAGATGCGGCGGTATTTCGACTCCGACGCCCTGAGCTCATCCTGGGACTTCCTCAGGTGGGAGACCAGTTGATTGAAGGATTCGGCGACCCCGGTGATTTCATCCTGCCCTTTCGCGTCGAATCTCACATCCAGTTCCTTCTGTCCGCTCACAATGGACTTGAAAAAGGAACTCACCTTTTTCAGCGGCCTGACCGCGACCACGTAATAAAAGTAATTGAGGCTCATGAACAGCACGACCATCCCCAGCAAGCCGGAGAGGAAGATGGAAAAGGCGACGCGCCGTATCTGGTAGAAGGTCTCTTCCACGGGGATCGCAACGGACTCCAGCCCGACCACGTCGCCGACCTTCCAGTAATGGCCGTGCCTCTTCCCGTAGCGCTGCACGAGGGGCCTCGGGGAATAAGCGGGGTCCCCGTGGCAGGTGACGCACTGCTTCTCCATGACCACGGCCTTCAGATGGATAAAATACTCCCTGCCGTTCCTGGCGCTCAGGCCCTTCCACATCGCCTCATTGCCGCGTTTCCCGGAAAATTTCAGGATAAACTTCCTTTCAAACGCGTCCGCCCTGTTCTCCGGGTTCATGGGATCGATGGCCACCCTCCTGTAGATATAATCGGGGAATCTCACTGTAAACCTCCTCATGATCCCCTTGTTCACAAAGGAGGTGGACATGGCTTCGACGACAAAATCGTTTTTGGGGAGCACGTGGAACATATGCGGCCTCATTTCGTCGCGGACATACTCCATGGTGGCATCGATATGCCCGAGCACGAGGTCCGTTTTCTGATAGGTCTCTTTTATAAAGAGGTCCTTCAGATACTCGTAGAAAAACGCGGAGGCGATGCTGACCGCGCAGAACAGGATGATCCCCATTCCGAGCATGAACTTGACGGTCAGGTTTCTCGGTTTCCGGAATATCCTTTTCATCAGCTACACCTCATCAAAGCTCATATTTCCCCTCAAGGAAATTATGCGCGTAACGCTCGATCCTCCCGTCGTCATGGAGCAGGGCATCAAGCTGTCTTGTATAGGCGATCAACCTGCCTATCCGGTCGAGTACAAGCTCCATCTCGTCCTGCCTGATATTTGAAAGCCTGCCGATAATGAGGTCCCCTTTTATTTTTATATTGAATCCGTACTCTTTCAAGATGACCGCAATGAGCTGTATCCTCCTCGAACGCTTGACCATATCCGTTGCCCCGCCGGTAAAACGGAAATAAAGGTGGTTGTTTCTCGTATTTTCACTGCAATAGCAGTCCAGCATGTTGAAATGATAGCCGAACCTGAGACTCAGATTCACGTATTCCCGCGATATGACCGCAATATTATTTTCCATATAATTTTCGGAGGTGATATCAGGCATCCGCATCATGCTCGAAAGGAAATCCTGCGCTTTGAGTGAAACCGCGTCGGAATGCCAGACCCCCGGATGCATCATCCCTTTGAGAACGGCCCTGAGCGGAACGGATGATATATGCTCAAAGGTGACTTTGCCGTCCCCGTCACGTTTTTCGCCGATATCCAGGCCGCCCCCGATATCCACAGCCATGATTCCGGCGGGTATGGGGAGGTCCAGCTTCACGGCAGCCTGCTTTCTCAACCCATGCCGGGTGCCCTCTACAAGCTCCGCTACCGACTTTTCATGTATGAATCTCAGGATATCATGCATGGTCTTGCACCCTTCAGGGGAAAAAGTGTCCAGCATGGGGTCGATAAGGTTGAGGGGGGAGATATACCTCAGCACATATCTCTTTTTCCTGAATTCGTAGATGTCCTCCATGCTCATCGACACCTTCCGGTTTGCATCTTCGAGGATATCCTTAACAACACCTTCGTATATCGTTACCGCCCCCTCATCGCCTATATCCACGGTAATTTGCTGCCCGTGTTTCAGGATGCGGCTTGCGTTACCGACATTGACAATCGCCGGGACCCTGAACTCCCTGCACAAAGAGGCCATATGGCTGGCAGGCGTGCCGATATCGGTAATAATAGCGGATGCATAGGGCATAACCCTTATGAAGTCCGAGGAATCGTTCCGCGCAATGAGGACAGCGCCTTTCGGGAAGCTGCCGAGCTCATCCATGTGCCTGAGAATAAAGGTCCTCCCCGCGCCGGCGCCTTTCTGTACGGCAGTGCCCGGGGCCCTCATCAGGATATGCGCCTCCGGTGAAGACAGCACGGCAGCGGGACGTACGGCGCTGTTCACGGTGGTTCTCAGAGGTCTTGATTGAAGGATGAACACCCTGCCGCCACGGTCAATCGCCCACTCTATATCCTGCGGCTTCCGGAAATAATGTTCAATGCGCAGAGCCTGATCTGCGAGTTCCACTGTCTGCTCATTTGTCAGAGCGCTCCTCATTTCCATTTCCGCCGGGACCTTGACCGTACTTATACCTCCCCCTTCCCGGCTGATAACCATGGAGTCTTTCTTCCCTATTTTCCTGACCGTTGTTTCAGGATGTGCGGCCTTGCTGATTGTATAAATGTCCGCATCGGTCCGCCCCTCGACGATGGACGGGCCCAGACCCCAGGCTGCGTTGATCAGTACGGCATCCTCTTTCAGGTCGGGGTCCGATGAATACATGACGCCGCTGGCTGCGGCATCTACCATGAGCATGCAGCCGACAGCCATTTTCATGCTCCTGATGTCATGCCCCGACTGCTCCAGATAGGCAACCGCCTTATCCGTGAACAGGCTGGCAATGACCCTCTTATAAGCGCCGGCTACTGCTTTGATGTCCGGCGGCACGTTCAACACAGTCTCGAACTGCCCTGCAAAAGAATATCTGCCGTCCTCTTCCTCGGCGCTGCTCCTGACAGCGAGGGAACAGTTTCCCTTGCACTTCGTCCTGACCCCCGTAAGAGCATCTCCAAAAGTGTTTTCAAGAGCCGGGGGGATTGTGCCGTCCATAACGGAATCACGGATATCCCGAAGCGCCGTTTCAGTGATAATGCCGCCCTGACCCAGCTCTGCGATCTTCCCCTTTATCCCGTTATGTTTGATAAACTCATCGAAAGCGTGTGTTGTTACGGCAAATGCGGCAGGCACGTTGAGCCCGAGGTTATTTTTCAGATCAGCGAGATGGGCGTTCTTTCCGCCCACTTCACGCACCATGCTCCACGTGATGTCATCATAAAAAACGACCGTTTCGTTGAATGAGGAGGTTTCATCATACACAAGCCGCCTGATTTCCCGGTCGATACGGTTAAACACATTATCGAGACGGGCGTACTTGTTCCGTGTGAGCACATGAAAATCCGACAGGGAGGCCGACAGCCTGTTATGCAGCTCCTCATAGGCGCTCTTTATATAATTAATGTCGAATATGTATTCGCCGCCGAGCTTGGCCCCCATATCCGCTATGATCTCGATGGCCCTGTTATGGTTATCGAGGACCTGCCTGAACCGGGTGAACATGACCTTGAAGGATACGGGGGTTGAGCCAAACCTCTCCCTGACGATTTTTCTGCCTTTTTCAACCACCATCGATTTAAAGAGCCCTATCAGGCCACTCATAACTTTTCCTTGATATTAAGAATCTTGGAGAGACTCTTTTGCTTTATCCCCGGGTTTAATCTTCTACTCCGTGTCTCTGCGCATCAGTGGTCATTTGACCAATGCGCGCTGTATCGAGGCCTTGAGCTCCTTTATCTTTACCGGCTTCGGGAAGAAATCATGCACATCGCCTCTCAACGCCTCTATAGCGGCATCGAGATTGGCAAACGCGGTGATCATGATGACCTTTGTTTCGGGATAAAGTTTTTTCACCGTCCTCAGGACCTCCATGCCGTCTATGCCCTTCATCTTCAGGTCGGTGACAACCACATCGAATTCCTGCTCCCGCAGCCTTGCAAGCGCGGCCTCTCCGTTCAAAAAAGTCTCCACGGCATAGCCGTCCTGCTCGAGCGACATCTTCGTCATATCCCCGACGATCTTCTCATCATCGACAACCATAATCCTGTTATTGTTCATTGCATTCCTCCTCAAGACATTCACCGCGGCAGTAAGCAGAGTTTTAAAATTCTAAACTCTAAATTCTAAATCCTAAACAAGCTCGAATGTTAAAAATCCAAAACCTGTTTGAGTCATTGGAATTTAGAAATTGTTTAGAGTTTAGTGCTTGGGAATTAGAATTTCCCCCCCTGCTTCTTGTCATGATTATATTCCATTTTTATAAATCGGCAGCTCTATGGTGAACGTGGTGCCCACTCCCACTTTGCTTTCGACCTTGATGTTCCCCTTGTGATTCTTAATTATACCGTAACTGACCGACAGCCCGAGCCCGGTCCCCACCTCGCCCTTGGTACTGAAAAAAGGATCGAATATGTGGGGCAGGAACTCGGGCGGGATGCCCTTGCCCGTATCCATAAC
>JAMCVZ010000060.1 GCA_023476565.1 Nitrospirota bacterium | reverse complement strand
TCAAAGAGGCCGAAGCAAAAAAGAACATTTTGTAAGGGGATAGGGGCACTCAATCCTTTGAGGCGCAAAGGAAGTGGTGCGCCCATTTTTCGTCTCTTCCTCTTATCGCTCATTTCATCTTTTCCGGGGTATTCCTTTTTCCTGCACACGTAGAGACCTTTTGTTAATTTCGTACAAGACAAGCAAGTGCTATGCCGAACAGTGTTGGGACAGTCCCCTTACTCAAGTGAGTAACTCGTGTTAATTATTGATCGTTCCATGAATGCTTTTTGGATGCTTTTATCGGAGTCCATATAAAATATAATAAATAAAATTATATTTTTTTATTGACATTTATATGTATTTTATTTATTTTAATACCGCGACGGTATTGATAAAAACTTAATGCCGGATTAATTTTTTAGGAGGGTATGATGGGGAATGCATGTTCGCTTGGGGGTGAATTCGGTGCAGATCTATTGCCTCGGGAAATACGTATAGGCTCGGTGATTATTGTTGACGGGACCTACCCGCGATTAGCTGTAGACAACGAAAGAGTAGGGCTCTTCAGGGAATTATTCAGGTGCAGTGATAATAGAATTCCTCCAATTAAAGTTATTCCAATCATTGACTGCGAGGGTCAATATATTTTTATTGACGGCAGGCACAGGCTTTTAGGAAAGCAATTCCATTCAAATTATATTCAGGCGTTGATTTCCCATAATATTGCATTCACCACCAGGGAGATAGAGACTGGTGAGGCAAGGAGGCAGATACGGTTCATGGCGTCATTTTATAATTCAAAACATGGGCTCCTCTTCACAAAAAAAGAGCTCAAGACCAATATTATCGAATTGTATCGAATGAGGACCCCTCTCAAAGAGCTCTATATGCTTGCTCCGGAAAGAACGGTTCGACGCTATTTAAAAGGCGAGCATGAAAAAGAGAGAGTTGAAAAAGAAGCAAGAGAGGAAGAAGTGATAGAGTTAAGGAAATCAGGGTATACACAGGGTAAAATAGCAAGGAAGCTGGGGCTTACGCAGAGTGCCGTGTCCAAAATTGAAAGTAAGGCTGCCAAGAAGGTCAAATGGAAAGATAATATCAGAGAATACGGTCTGAGCGCGGGAGATTACACTGGAAATGCAAATGAGTTATTCCCTGCGGCCAATCGGCCGCAGGGAATATTAAAGAGTTGCGCACATGAGGAGAAGTCAAATTCAGGTGATAAGAGAGATAGCGCTGTCATTGCTGAACCCTTTAATCATGCGCAAGATAGCTTGGCCGTCATGGAAAGTGTGTACGATGTAATGAGAAAAATGAAGTCATCAAAAAAGTTGGGACAGCACGTTAAGCAGTATCTTATTCCTCTCCTGGCGGAGAGATTTCCCGTGGTAAATGAGCTTGTGAAAGGTGCCGGTTACGTAGCGGAAAATGAGCTTCTCAAAAATGAGAATCAGGATTTAATAAAACAGATAGCCGGCATGGATGGAAAGACCCGGGAGTTGCAAAAGGAAAAAGAAAAACTTCAGTCTGAACTTACGGCCCGAACAAACCACTGCAGGAGACAGTGCAGGTTCTCAAGAGAGCAATACCTCAGGGAACAGAAGAATTTCCTGGACTCGCTGTTGGAAGATGTTGAAGAGTTGGAGATATATGCTTGTGTAATGAAGACAATGTATAAAGACATTTCAAGACAAAATGGCCCGAGGGCCACGTTAAAGCAATTATCAGACTTGAGTAAGATATTGAATGGAAATCACAGGAGAAAAGAATATACCCGGTATCTTAAAAATTTTATTGAAAATACGGATAATCAGGAATTATATAGTCATGTCAAAGCAAAGGATACGGATGTCGGGCAGGATAATCAACAATTAGCCTCCCTTATAATAAACACCGGTAAAACTATATTGATAAAAACTGCTGCAAGCGCTGCCTATAAGTTTTTGTCGACTTTGGACTATTGTATGCAGCTCAGACACAAGCGTGAAGATCTCAGCAAAAGATTGGCAAGGTTTATAAGCCTGATTCGCGACTCGGATATTTACACAAGAGATTTGGAGGAAAGAACTGAAGAGTGCCGTAGAATGCTCGATAATTACGTTGAGGAGGATACCAATGAAAGAGTCAACCAGGGGGGAAAATAGTGAAAATTCCGAAGACGGTCCTCATGGAGATTCTATATGGTGTAATATTGACAGCTTCCTGACGAAGAATGAAATGCTGATTTACGATTTTGCCAATCGTATTCTTAAACGGCAGTCTTATGATAAAGAGGATATCAGAATGGAAGCTGCTGTTGCTTATTACGAGACGCTTAACTATATAAACTCATTCAAAAAGACAAAATATTCTACAGTATTCGTTTGGTTTTACAAGAAGCGCCTGTATAAAAAAAGTAAGCTGGATGCTACAGGCACATTATCAAGAAACTGCCGTTTCTCCCCAGACGGAGATATCCCAAATGAAAGCTTTACTAAAAGAAGACCTGATTTATATGAAAGGGGGAGCATAGCAAGCAGTTCATTATTTTTTGATAAAGGATTGCCGCAGAACTATCCTGATTCCACGTGCTCTACGATTTCCGGCAATTATAGATTCACTGTATGTGTGGAATCGTTTATCGGCAAGGTTTCCATTAAAACCTATCGGGCGTTAATAATTTTATTAGGACCGTCTCATGTCAAGCTGAAGAAAAAGGCTCTTCGCAAGCTATTTAAATGTCAGTCATCCGTCAATATTGAAAATATAATCAAATCTCAAATTATGCATGAGATTAAAGATGCCGGTGTGAATTTATACATTGCAGATTGCTTAAGCGGCATTATAAGCAGAATAGTCGTTTGCGCTCGGTCGGAGCAGGAGGCTGGAGATTACCTTGAAAGGTATGGTGAACCAATTGAGATGAGACTATTGTGGTAGGGGAGGAGGCTGCCAAAATTATTCAGGCCCCTATCGAAAGTAATATAGCTATAGAACATCGTTCGGTTAATTTCCTCATCTTACGCGCTATTTCTCCTCATAGACGCGGGGGTTGAGAAGGGAGAGGATCGAGAGGTTTGAGTTGGGCAAATCAGCAGGAAGTATTAAGAGTCTTCAGAATGCTCACAGAAAGGGAAGCCTTTTTAAGGAGACTTGCGCTGTCGTGCAGCATTGGTTTGATTGTCTCCCTGTTCACTTTCCGGTTGGCGTGGTCTGTACGCCTTTTTATATTTTCGATACTTTCAGCCTTTTACTACATAGCTTCCGACTCCTTGTACAAATCTATATTTAAAAGCTTATCCAGCTTTTCAAAGCATAAGCCTGTAGATCCTCTTAACGGGCTCGGGGATATGGAGAATCTCTCAAAAGGGGAAGGGCCGGTGTTTGTTCTTGCCGATCCTTATGCAAAGGAATCAGGACTACATAAGGCATTCAGCAATCCTTTAATAGAAAGGATAACAAGATTAGTATGCGCCACTTCGGCAGCCGCAATCTCTGCACATATTATTCTCAGTATGTACAAGTCTGCCCTTTCAGTGTCCCTGTTTATCTTAGCCTCAAGTGCCGCCTATATCCTGTGCGATTATCTGATAGGAGTGATCGAAAGCAGAGAATTCACCGAATTCCCGACCGCCTTCAAAGATAGGATCATGCTGAGATTCCACTGCCATTTTGCCTGCAGCCGGGGCTATTACTTTATCGGAGAGGTCAACGGCCATAGATTCGGACTACCGCGCCTGCTTCGATTCTTGCACACCTTAATAGGAGGTCCTACCGGAGAGGGTAAGTCGTCCTCATTGATCATATTGCCGCTTCTTTTTGATGCGGACAGTCCGGGCTCCGCCCTGGCGCCTGATGCTAAATCTCCGGAGCTCTTCTACTGGGTTGCCGGGAGGTGGATCAAGAAAGGTAAGAAGGTTGTCCTGTTTGATCCCTGGCATCCGGATTGCGCGGGGGTCAATCCTATCCCGGGAGCAGATGATCAGGAGCTGCAGGCAATAGTCGAGACGGTCCTCAAGGAGAAGGAAGAGGTGCTGAAAGAGGAGTCATTCTTTAAGTCACGTACCAAGTACCTCCTGTATGCAGTCTTAAAGCTCGTCCAGTCCTGGGATGATGAGTTCTGTAATCTGCCGGCTGTCTACCGAGCGGTGGAGTCCGTCGAAACCCTGGATAATCTTATAGCAGGGGCGGATACCGATGTAAAGAGGCTTTTTGATGACTTCGGATTATTAGGAGGAGAAGCAAAGGTCAATGCCTTAACCTCTATCCGGGATAAGCTGGACATTTTCATGGATAAGGATGTAAGAAAGGCGTTTTCTAAGGCGGATTTCAAACTGGAGATGCTTTTTAATGAAAAAGACCCCTGCCTGCTCATTATTGGAGCGCCTATTGATAAAAAACAGCAGGGCTCACGTATTGCATCCCTTATAGCGAACCTTGTCACGAACATGGCATTCAAGGAGCGGAGACTCCTCAAGCAAGCCATACAGAGGGGGCAAAAGAGCTTTATCCCGAATGACCTCTATCTCTATGCTGATGAGCTCAGGAACCTCAAGATCGCTCAGTTGCCCGATCTCGTGAGCATAGCCCGTGAGATCAAGATGCATGTCATCTGCTCTGTGACCGACCTCGATTTCCTCAGATACTACGGGCGGGATTTCGGCGCGCTTATGGGCAATCTCAGGAGCAAAATATTCCTTGGGGGTCTCGACCATGACTCCTGCGAGTACATTTCAAAATCGCTGGGCAAGAAGGAGGTGATCACCTACGGCCTTGTAAGAGACGATGCGATAAGCCGGACTGAGCAGAGGCTTGTGATGGAGCCTGCAGAAGTCCATAATCTCGACAAAAAGAAGCTTTTGGTCTTCACCTCAGAGACAAAGCCTTTCATAGCAGACCGGGTGAGCGTCTATGATTGTGACTGGGCCAAGAAGATGCATGTCCCGCCGCCAAAGGAAATGAAACCCTATTATGAGAAATGGGGATTCTACTCGGGACCGCTTACGGATACCGTTCTTCCCAGAAGGGGGGAGCATTTCGATATGAAGAAGCTCAAGGGCAACAAACCAGAGGCCAGGATAGAGAAATCTCTTTCCCTTAAGGACTTTGAGGACCGGTTTGAGGAAAGGGGAGGGGGAAAGTACAGGAGAACTCAAGAGCAGGAGTCGGCCGAAAGTAATATTAATCATGATGATGAGGAAAACAGCATTGCGGGAATATACTGAGGAGGTTAAGGCTATACATGGACGAAGCAATACAGAGAGGAGAGAATAGACCGCACTATCCGGTTCCAAAATCTTTGACCACAGCAGTATCTATTGTCCAGAGATTAAAGCTCATGGAAAGCGGTAACAGGTTACTTGATAAGGATTTTGTGGTATTGGATCAGGTTGTAGGGTTTTCAGAGGTCGGCATCAGGTCAGCCTGGCATGACAGCCTCATTTGGATGATCGGCTATGTCGTCGTGGGGGCCATCGTGTATTTTGTTCAGAACAACTATCTTGTGGAAACGAAAACCCAGGTGCTCGTATGGCAGCTTGACGGTTCCCCTCTTTACTGGACGGCAAAAGCGGCCTCTTTTTCGGGACTTCTCTTTTCGACCGGCATGTGCGTATATATGAGCAAATACTACATAGGGAACGCTTGCAAAAAGGCCATAAACAGCGTGCTTTTGACAAGGGCAATATTTCTTGTCGGCTTTTCCCTGGTTATCTTTGTTTTTTTGAATGCTGTCAATAAAATGATCCTTACTGATAAAGCGATAGCTGGCACTGCATATTCCCTCTCGTTCGTAAGTAAGGGCTTCTCTAAGAATGTCTACTACTTCCTCCATAACTATTTCAGGAGGGCGCTCTTTGAGGCCGCAATCGTCTCTCTTCTCTCAAACTTCATTTCGGTCGCCATACCGTTTCTATCCATATTCATATTCCGGGCAAGCCGGAAAAAGGAAAAGACCTTAGGCTTGGAGAGGAAATAAAAGGGGCGGATTATGGATCCACTTTTCTTCGACAAAGCTTATTTATACATAATCGCCCTCGCCGACTACCGGGTGTTTGATATGTATCTCTGTAGAATCCTTGCCTTCGCAGCACTGGCATTTCTGCTTTACCTATCGCGCTTTGTTTCATCTTTTTACGTGAAGGTGTTTGCGGTTGTGGTGGCTTTGGTCCTGTATTTTTTCCCTGAGTTGGTTCAGAAGTTCATTATCAGATGAAGAGAAGAGGTGAAGATATGGCCGTAAAGATAGTCGTTGCGAACAAAAAAGGCGGGGTCGGAAAAACAACGACTGTTGTAAACACATCCGGGTTTCTTGCGGCGATGGGGCAAAGGGTGCTGGTTATCGATGGGGATTCCAATGGGAGTCTTACCATATCTTTTGGAATCAAAACTAACGGAGCGGGAAATAGCCTTCCGATAACTCTCTATGATAAGAAATGCCACGGATATGAGGATTATAAGGCATTCACAGCGGAGCTCGCAGGAAGGATCCATGCGCTTACCACTGGCTGAGGGCCTTGATACAACTGTAATCCTTGCTATGGTCCTTTTATACGCTACAGGAGCATATGCATTCTGTTTTGATGAGGCCGGATCCGAATATCGTATATCGGATGATCTCTTAAGAGCCATAGCTCATCATGAATCGGGCAATAATCCCGGTGCAGTCAACTATAACAAAAACGGGAGCTATGATTATGGGCTCATGCAAATCAATTCAGGCTGGTATAGCACGCTCGGACCCCGGAGGTGGGCGGGTCTCGGTAACCCCTGCTTTAACACGAAGGTAGGGGCGTGGATACTTTCACGCTGTATTCAAAAGCATGGCTATACCTGGGAAGCGGTGGGGTGCTATAACGCAAAAAGCAAGGACAAAAGGGTGAAATACGCATGGAGGATTTATAACTCCCTGAAGCGTTATGGAAAAGAAAGGAGCCCAGTGAAAAGTAATATGCATATATCAATGAGTAATGTCGCTCAGGAGGCCAGATGAGAGCTTTGGGGCAATGCTTTTTAGTTTTTGCAGTTATAACTATCTCCTGCTTCGGAACCCGGGCATCTGAAATAAGGCAGATGGACTATCAGTACCTTTATGAGTTTGCAAAGGATTTCAATAAAGAGTATGTATTTGTAATCTGCGATATCTGCCCCACAATGGAGCGCCTCGCCCTAAAGCCCAGGGAGATACCGCTTGCGATTATGGTAACCGTCCCTCAGCCTGAGATGAGCGCACCCGCGATAGAAAGGTAAACCAGGAGGATATTTGATGAAAAGGATTTTTACGGTAGTAGTTACTTTAGCAATGTTGATCGCGCATGCGGCTTTCGCGCAGGACGTGAAGGAAGCCGAAGCGCTTATGAAAAAGACCTTCTCCAATGTAGGCATCGACAGCTTCAGGGAATCTGAAGTCAAGGGGCTCTATGAGGTCGGCGCCGGCAACCAGATTTTCTATTTCAGCCCGGAAGGGTATCTCTTTTTCGGTGAGATATGGTCCAGGGAGGGAAAGAGCATTACCGCAGAGAGGCGCGCTCGGATAGCCACAAAGAAGCTCGAAGGAATTTCCCTGGAAAAGGCCGTAAAGATTGGAAACGGCCCTAAGAAAGTGATCGAAGTCTCGGACCCCGGCATTTTGGATAAAGGGGAAATTCGTTTCCGGCGCAAATATCCAGCTTATAGAACAGCTTTTAAAGGAAGGAGGTGAAAAGTAATGAAAAAGGAGATCAGGATAACCTTGCAGGTATTGCTTGCCGCTGCTTTTGTCATAGCCCTCAGTAATACAGCTGCGGCAATAGTAACAGCTCCGACCGGCGGTTTCGCCTTTGATGTGTATGACATAGCCGTGAACAAGATATTGAAAGGGCCGATAGGCTTTGTTGGTGGAGTAGGTGCAATAGCACTGGGGGCAATCATGGCGATCAAGGCCCAAATCATGGGTGCTATCCCCACGGTACTGGGCGGCGCCATGCTCCTTAAGGCAGACACCATAACAGAAAGCCTGGGAGCCTTAATCTAGGAAAGAAGGGGTATCTCAAGGGGAATGCAGCGCTACCGTTCCCCTTGAGTAAAAACATGCAAAAAAGATTTCCGCGGTATTTATCGGCGCCTTTTCAGGTGCTGTGGTTTGAAACTGATGAGCTGGCGATCATCCTGTTGTGCTTTGTGCTGGCGATGCTGTTCGGGTATCTCTTCTGGCTCGGTCTGTTTGCAGGGCCTTATTATTACGGCAAGCTCAAGAAAAATTACCCGAGAGGTTTTTTAAAGCATACGCTTTATTTTATCGGGCTAAGCTCGCTGAAGGGCTACCCCGCATATTTTGAAAAAGAGTTCTTTGAGTAACCCATAGAAAGGGAAGGAGATAACCAGGGAATGAAGTTAGACATTTTCATGCAAAAGACATCGAACCTTTATGCAGAGAATAGATTGATGAAGTTCTTCATCGTGGTAATAGGAATGGCCGTAGTGATCAATACCTATGTGTCCTATAGGGCTCTCAATTCGCAGAGGACCATACTGGTCCCCCCGGTGTTGAACAGTAAGGTTGAGATATCAGGCGATAAGGCTTCAGATGATTATATAAAGGGTTTCACGCGGTATATATGCGGCCTTGCATTGGGGTATAACTCGGCTGCAGCTCGCTCACAGTTCGTAGAGCTGTTGACGATATATGCTCCTGAGTCGTTTCCGGCAGCGCAAAAAGCATTCTATGGCCTGGCAGACGCTATCGAGCTCTCGAAGGTATCCAATTCCTATGTGATCCAGAGGATAACTGTCGATAGCGGCAAACACCAGATTGAGGTGCAAGGAACGAATATGCAGTTTGCGCAGGATAAAAAGGTTGAGGAATCAACAAAGACATACCTTATTGACTACAGGATACGAAATGGCAAATTTGAGGTGTTGTCTTTTGGGGAAAAGGAGTTGAAATGATAAGAAAAATAGTAGTATCAGTTCTTCTTTGCAGTCTGGCGATTACAGCAGGGGCGTCAGCGGCAGGTATGCAGGAGACTTCCACAAAGTTCGCCGGTTCTGTGAAGAATCTCTCAAGGGTAGACATATTTAAGAAGGCGGAGGGCAATAAAGGTGAAAGCTTTCCTCTTGTTTCCGGGAAAGAAGGTGAGGCATACAAAGAGACGGTTTCCGGTACAAGCATAATCACCGTGAGCCCGGAAGTATCCACTCCTGTTGAGATGAGCAGCTCCGACATGAACCGCATCATGTGTCCTACCGATATCAAGGACGTGGTTTTCTCGAAAGAAAAAGGGCTTACAGTAAAGATAATCGGCCATAACGCCTTTGTGAAATTCCTGGTAACAAAAAGGGGGGATAAAGAGATATTCTCCTCCACCCCCTCGGAGCTCTTCGTGGCCTGTGATGAGAGCATCTACACGATAATCGCAATCCCTAAAAGAATCCCCTCTCAGACGATAAGACTTAATGCCGGCGTACAGAAGCTCAAAAGGAATGCCTCTCTCTACGGCGGAATGCCTTTTGAGAAAAAGATCGTAAGCATTATCAAAAGCATCTATACTGACGAGATCCCCGAAAGCTTTACCGTAGAGTTGTCCGGAAAGAGGATCGAGGTATTTAAAGACCTGGGCTTAACGCATCAAAGGACGATCACCGTCGATGGAGAGGGTCTTACAGTAAAAGAATACAAGGCTGAGATCAAGGGCGAATCGGATAAAAGCGCCATTGAAGTGAGCGAGAAAGACTTCCTCAGGAACGAGCTTACCACAAGGCCGGTTTCTCTCATGGTTGACCGCCTCAAACTTAAGAAGGGAGATGCAGCGCGGATATTAATAGTCGAAAGCGCGGGGAGGGCAAGTGAAAGAGTGGATCGGTAACAAGTGGACTGAAATGCAACCTGAGAGCAAACGGGTAGCCATCATTGTCTGTATCATCTGCCTTGTAATGCTCATTGGTATTGTCGGCTATAAATTCTCCCGCTCCTCTGCCCCTGTCCAGGTGGCCAGGAATGAGAAAAAAGAGATAGCCCTGGACAAGTCGCTCCTGGAGAAGTCCCTGTATAGAGAGAGCCGGAAAGAGCAGGGCAAGGCACTGGATGAGATAAAGGGGCTGAAACAAGAGTTGGAGGATCTCAAGAAAGAGAAAGAGCAGAAGGAGCAGAAAGAGAGTGAGAATGCAAAAGCGAAGGCAAGCAACACAAATATGCCCCCTTTGCCGGCGCTTCCCGTTCCCGGACAATCCGGAAGCTACAGCGTTCCTCCGTCTCCGAACATGCCCTCACACGAACAGCAACCGGCGAAGATCACCGAGACGGTCATGGGCGACATACAGGTAGTGTCGGCTCCTGTTGTCGAGGCTAAAAAAGAAAAGGCCGGGTACGATAAAAAAAAAGAAGAGGTAGTCTATCTCCCGCCTTCATTTATGGAGGCGACGCTTCTTTCGGGCCTGGACGCGCCTACCACTGAAGAGGGGAAAAAACACCCTGTACCGGCATTGCTCAGGATAAAGGATATCGCGGTCCTTCCCAACAAGGTGAAAGCCGACCTTAAAGGCTGTTTTGTAATCGCCAACGGCAAAGGCAATCTTGCCACTGAGAGGGCCGAGCTCGTGTTAGTCTCTTTGTCGTGTGTAAGCAAAAGAGGAAAGAGTGTCATAGACCAGCAGGTGAAAGGTTTTATTGTGGATGGTGACGGAAAAATTGGTCTCAAAGGACGGGTAGTTGCAAAGATGGGCGCCCATATCGCTAGGAGCCTTGTAGCAGGAATCTTCGGAGGCATTGGAGAGGCTGTCAGGACCTCCTCTTTGACCACAAACATCACAGCATTGGGCACCACACAGCAGACCCTTTCAAATGATACGGACAGGATAGCCAAAGCTGGTGTCGGCGGGGGAATTTCCCAGGCGGCCGCTGAAATACAGAAATTCTACCTCGACCTCGCGCGGCAGACGTTGCCGGTAATAGAAGTCGGCGCTACAAAGCCGGTAACGCTTGTCATCAGTGAGGGAGTGGAGCTTAAGATAAAAGAGTGGAGGAAACAATGAGTAAGATAAAGTTTTTCCTGATCATATCAATGATATATTTTGCCTCGGCCTGTGCGGGCATTATGAATCCCTATAAAGGGGACTTCCAGTGCCCCGAAACGGTAAACGGCAAGTGTGTATCGGTCAATACTGCCTACGAGGAATCTCTCGATGCTGAGAAGAATAGAAGCAAGGGTGTCAAGTCCCTTCAGGATGAGCTCAAGGAAAGCCGCAACCCGGAACGCGCAGCACCGGAAAGCAGCGAGTACCAGAGCGCCCTCTACAACAGGCTTAAGGGCCTCTTGAAAGAGCCGGTAACGCCCATGGTCGCGCCTCCGGAAGTGCGAAGGGTTCTCTTTCTGACCTACCCGGGCGATGGGGATGAGCTTTTCATGCCCCGCTATGTCTACTTCTTTGTCGAAAAGCCGCGGTGGATACTGGATAACTATCTCAATAACCAGACGGAGGAGAAAGAGTAATGTCACCATTTGATTTCATTTTCGGCAAATTCGGAGGTATGACAAAAAAGGAGTTAAAGCGACTGACCCGGAGACATAAGTTTTCCGAATACCTGCCGTATGTCGCCTATGACCCTGAAACCAGGGTATACCTCAATTCAGACAATACCATAGGCTTTATCTGGGAATGTAGCCCACTATGCTTTGCCGGAAGTAAGACGATAACAACCCTTGAGGGGATGTTTCGCATCGGATTCCCCGAGAAAACCGTACTGCAATTTTCTCTCTTTGCTGATGACCATATCGAGCCGTTTGTGAGCTCTCATCTCAGCATGGTCAAAAGAGATTCAATCATAGCGCGTGAAGCGGTGAACGCTTATACCGGATTCATTCTTGAAGGGACCCGGGGAGTGGAAGGACTCAACGGCATCCCCCTTCGGAATTTCAGGCTTTTCGTATCGGTAAAAATGCCCGTCGATGGGATCAAGGATGGGAACATCAGAGATATAGAGCACAATATTAACGAGATCCTTCAGGGGGCATTCCTTTACCCGCGGCCATTTGCGCCTCAGCGCCTCCTCGATATGATGAGAAGGTTTTTCAACGATAAGGCATCTCTGAATAACGACTTTTATGACGAAGACCTTCCCATCAAAAATCAGATTATTCTTTCAGAGACCGGCATCGCTTCAAGCATGAGCAATATGAAAGTAGGCGAGAAATACTTTAAGTGCCTGACCCCGAAGGTGTTCCCCCTGGAAGTAACCCCCATGCAGACAAATCAGATATTCGGAGGCATTGACGGCATCATATCCGATGCCGAGCAGTATAAGACCCCGTTTCTTTATACCTTGAACATTATGTTCCATGAGCTCAAGACAAAGATACATACAAAGTGCAATCTCGTACTGCAGCAGCAGGCAGCAGGAAGTTTTGCGCCCTCTCTTATGAGGAAGAAGGACGAATACCTCTGGGCGACGGATGCCATCGAGAAGGGGACCAGGTTTGTCCGCGTTATGCCGGTGCTCTGGATGTGGAGCACTGATGATAAAGAGGCTATAGAGGCCACCATGAGGGCCAAAAGGGTATGGGAGTCCCAGGGATATGTGATGCAGGCGGACAAGGGGATCCTTACTCCTCTCTTTATATCCTCATTGCCCTTTGGGCTCTATGATATCGGAAAGAACATTGAAAGCCTTGAGCGGGACTTCATTGTGCCGGTCGACTCAGTTTCCTGTATCCTGCCGGTCCAGGCTGATTTTTCCGGGGGAGGCAATCCCATACTCTCTTTTACCGGCAGAAAAGGGCAGATGTGCGGCATGGATGTTTTTGCCAAGGAAGCCAATAACCACAATATCTTTGTGACAGCGACCACCGGAAGCGGCAAATCGTTCATGGTCAACTACCTGGTCTCCAAATACTATGCCGCAAACGCGATGATACGGATAATCGATATCGGCGGCTCCTATAAAAAGATGAATAAGATATACGGGGCAAAATATCTGGACTTCAGCGATAAATCGGATATTTGTCTGAACCCCTTCACCAACATCAAAGAGGATGAAATTAAAAACGAAGTGTCGGCCATAGCGGCCATTATCCTTCAGATGGTTTACTCTGCGACTGATAGGGTTCCGGTCGAGACTGCGGAGACCGCAATGTCTCTTATAAAGGCTGCCGTTAAATGGGCTTACCGCACTAAGGGGAATGAAGCAAGCATAGATACGGTGTATGAATATCTGAACGCATTCCCCAAATATGCCGAAGAGTATGATTTAGATTGTGCCGACAAAAAAGACTGTGCCGCGGCCTTCCAGACCCTTGCACAGACCATTGCCTTTAATCTCTCGGAGTTTACCACCGGCCACACCTACGGCAAATGGTTTAACGGCAAAGCAAACCTCGATATCTCACATGATGAATTCGTTGTGCTGGAGCTCGAACACCTGAAGCCGCAAAAGGAGCTCTTTAAGGTTGTCACCCTGCAGGTCATAAACGAGATAACCAGGGACCTCTATCTCTCGGATCGTTCAAGGCCGCGTTTCATCATTTTTGATGAGGCATGGCAGTTCATCAAGGAAAGCAAAGACAGCGGCTCCATGCATTCAACCCCGCTTGCGGAAATCATCGAGGAGGGCTACAGGCGTGCCCGCAAGTATTCAGGAAGCTTCAGCATAATCACCCAGAGCCTTCTTGACCTTAAGGCCTTCGGAAGAGTAGGTGACGTTATCCGGGGCAATTCGGATTTCAAGTTCTACCTTGAATCCGTAGACTTCGATAAGGCGCTCAATGAAAAGCTGATCGACTACGACGAGTTCACCATGCGAATGCTTAAAAGTCTCAAGAGCAACAAGCCGAAATACAGCGAGATCTTCATGGATACCCCTTTCGGGGTAGGAGTGGCACGGCTCATTGTAGATCCGTACAGCTATTTCGTCTATACATCGGACCCGCGGGAGATATCGGAAATAGAACAGCTCGTGGATGCTGGAATGACCTATGAGGGAGCCATAGAGGAGATGATCAAAAGGCATCGTCCGGAGTACTACCGGAAGAACTACGAACAGCAGAAAGCCAGGGACGCGGCATAGAAAGCTCATGAAGATAGCTGCCGTACTGATGGCGATTGTCTTATGTGTGGCATCTTCTTATGCCGACGATCCGAAACAGATGGGAAAGGACCTGGGTGCAGCCGCTACCGATAAATACGGCAATAAGGATGGGCTCAAGACTAACCTGGTCAACCCGATTATCTCAAATAACACCCCTTTAAGCACGCTCGATGGAAGCAAATCATTCAACGCGCAATTAGTGTGCCCTTCTTCAAAAAAGTTTCTTGAGGTTTTCATACAGCCAGGCGCTTCGGGCGATATTACGACTATCATTGCTAATGAGGATACCAATATGGATGGCACTTCCGATTATGCTTATCAGGCGCCTTTCCCTGTTTCAGGGGTCTGTGCCAATGGGGTGATCTCCTGTGGCATAGGCACATGGAGTAACTGCAATTACTACAAATGGGTAGCTGATGAGAGCTACAGGGTAACGCTGCAGGATGCAGGCGGGATTGTTAATGTCGGTGGCTGCTACTGCGTAAACAACTCATGCGGAAGCAATCTGGTGTGGAACAATCTTTCGATGGTGCTTAAGGACCTTGGGGGAGGAGTAGCCGGGGCGGTGAGCGCCAAGAACGCTAAGTTCACCATATCCAATGTCCAGATAGACGGCACCTCGATAATATACTACGGGCAGGATTCGGGGAACTGTTCTACTGTAACAAGCGCATACGGCAGTTCCTCTCCCGACAAGTATTACAGCAATTTTGCGGCCCTTAACGCCGATGTGAGCAACCAGGTAATTAGCCAATCGGGCGATCCTAACAGCTATTACAACCTTTTGACCGCTGCCTCTTACAACACGCAAAGCCAACGGGATGTGAAACAGTGCTCGATGAACAGGGTAGTGAATGTTTCGACCATTAAGAAATCCAAGACGGCTGAAACACAGATAACCTGTTCTGCCGGCAATAACGCTTGCAGCACCTGCCAACAGGAAGTGTTTTCAGCTTTAGGGTTTGCCGTTGAAGGATATATCGCTACTGAAATGATAGTGGCGGGACAGCAACTTGTTACTTGGTGGAACAACGGCTGCGGTGCTGGAGACCCGTTTGCCACCGGGTGCGGACCCCATTCAACGTGGATAGCGGGAAACTACCTGGATTACTATGTGTGTCAGACGGGCGGAACCATGAAGGTCACTGTGTTTGCCGAACACAAAGATGATGTCCTGAACGAGGCAATCGACAACAAATGCCAGGCCCTTGAGAGCGACCCCAAATGCAAGCTCAAAGAGGAAACCGTAGACAGTGTTATGACCTACAGAAACTTTAACCCGACAAGCGTTACCCCCCTGGCGTCATGTCAAACCTTTTCAGGGGAAGTGCAATCCTTTAACGTCTGCAGGGACTGGTGGCAAAAGAGCAGGACCTATATGTGTGATAAGGGAGTAGGATACGATTTCACCGACGCGCAGAAACGGCTCCAGACGATTACCACGACGACCAGGGACAATACCTCATCGTTTTATTACAGCGACCTCAGACAAGACAGCAGCGGTAATTGGATAACTGAAAGCACGAACACCCTGTTGCCTGAAAGGGACATGTACGGAGATTGCGAGATTATCTGCAAGGTTAAGAGCGTGGATACCGATACCCAGGCCGCTGCTGCGGGAAATACTTCTCAGTACCGTCAAGGTACGCAATGCGGCACATTCTTTTACAAAACGTGCTCGAATGGAAGCTGCCCGGTAGGAGCTGGGGAGCAGATTGTAAAGGACTGCCAGTGCATTAACGAGTTTGCGGAAGCAGCAGCCATTGTGCAGACATTGAGACAGGCAGGTAAAGACATGGTCTGTAGCGATGGAACGGCAAAACCACTTCAATGATAAAATTTATTTCAAAAATAATGCTCATAGTCTTAATGTTCGAGATGACATCTCCTGTTTTAAAGGAGATAGGGCCATCGGAGGCCTATGCTGCCAATTACGTCTGCGGTCAGGACCTCAACGGCGACGGATTTGTGGATACCCAGGGAGAGACGGCAAACTGCGTTTCTACTCCTCAAGGGCAGCTCTGTCCAGTAAGCGCGGTGAACTGTAGCTCGTCTCAGAGTTGCCCTTTGGGTAATTATCCCTGTATCAACGGCTCATGTACACAGGCGGGAGTGTGTTCTTCGGTTAATATCCCCATAACGCAATATCAATGTCCTAGTTCAGGAACAATATACAACGACTCAGTCGCTTGTAATAATAATTGCACGACCTGGGCTTATTGTAATGCAAATCCCTATACATATTCGGTTCCCGCTGGTGTTTCATTGTCCTATCAGGGGTCATTGTTTGGCAATCCCATAGGAATTTACGGCTTGAGTATTTGGGGCTCAGGAAGTACGCTGTACTTTGACACATATACTATAAACACCGATGGGTGGGAAGTCTTCAGTCAAAGAGTAGCCGCCACCGTGTCTGGGGCAAGCTTTTCAGGTAGCGCATATGCTCACTCTGGAACATGGTCAGGCTTCTTTTCAAACAACGGAAGCAGTCTATGCGACTATACTGGTAGTTGTGTAAACGTTTATGGTGTTTATATGTCTACCAATATGGGAGGAACTGAATGGCAGCGGCAATATAATATTGCAACAAATGGGAGTGGATATCTTTATATAAGCCCCTGGGGAGATAACAGCACGTATATCTACTTTTATACAAATGCTACAGACTATTCATACTCTTGTCCCCTGGGGGGCTATTCCTGTGTTGGCAGTCCGCCTTACTGTGTAGCCCCGCAATCATGTGTTACTTATAACAGTTCTATAACAAAGTACCAGTGCTCACTTACGGGCACAAATTACGATACACAGAGCCAGTGTACTTCATCATGTTTTAATACCTCCACGTGTAGCACAAATTACTCATGTCCTCTTGGCGGCCGGTACACGTGCATGAATAACAGCGGCACGTATCAGTGCTCCCCGAATCAGTGCCAGGATCTGGATGTAACCCCGGCAGTGATTACAAAAAA
>JAMCVZ010000033.1 GCA_023476565.1 Nitrospirota bacterium | reverse complement strand
GTTATGTGATTTAGATGACAGAGGAAATGTTATAGAAGAGTACTGCTTTTATGAAATGATCTCCAAAGAAACCGCTCGCCCCCAATTCGGTGCTCCCATTTTCGGTGCTTTTTCTCTCCCGCCTACACCATTGTGTCCAAATATAACCCCGAGTTCCACGAAGCCCCCGAGGTTATCGGGCATCCAAAGGATAACGGGCCTGCCTGGGGATGGGCCAAGGAATTCAAGCGCGAGGGACAGATCCTCTACTATGAGCCGAAGGATCGCGTCTCCGAGTTTCAGGAGATGATCGACAAGAAGATGTTCAAAAAGAGGTCGCTGTCGCTATATGCGGACCTCACTCCCCGGCACATCGGCTGGCTCGGAGCGCAGCCGCCTGCAGTGAAGGGGCTCCCCGACACGTCGTTCAGCGAGGAGGCCGAGCTCATCACCTTTGAATTCTCCGAGGCATCGGCCATTAACACAGTCGGCGGGATCATGCAGCGCTTGAGGGAATGGATGATTGGAAAATTCGGTACCGATGCTGCCGATCAGGTAGTGAATAACTGGGAAATTGATGAGCTGAAGAACTGCATGCCTGATGAAATGGTTGCAGAGTCTTCAACTGCATTCAGTGAACCAACAGACAAAGGAGGTAGTATGCCCACACAAAGGGAACAGGAATTGGAAAAGCAGCTCGAAGATTTAATGCGGCAGGTTGCCGAATTCTCCGAGAAGCTGAGTCAGAAGGACGGCGAAATCACCACAGCCAAACAAAGGGCAAGCGCCCTGGAGACCGAAGCCAGGAGGAAGGACTTCGTTTCTTTCAGCGAGGGGCTCACAAAAGAAGGGAAGCTTCCGCCTGCAGGGGTGCCCGCGGTCCTCGACTTTATGGAGATCCTCTCCGGGGTCGAAACGTTCGACTTCGCCGAAGGTGAAAACAAGAAAGCGGCAAAGCCGGTCGACGTCTTCAAATCCTTCCTCTCTGGACTCGGCAAGGTGATCGAGTTCGGCGAGCACGCGACGAAGGAAAAGGCCGGAGGGCGGGAAGACTCCAGGACAGCGACAGTAGAATTCTCCAGCGCGAACGTGGATGAGGAGCGTCTTGAGATCCACAACAGGGCGATGGAGTTCTGCGAAAAGGACCCCAAGCTCTCGTACAGAGAAGCCGTAATCAAAGTCATTAACGAAAAGGAGGCGTAGCACATGGGAAGACTGGAAGATTTACGGGTTGTCGATCCCGTATTAACGACACTGGCAAGAGGGTACACAAATGCAGAGATGGTAGCCACCTTACTCTTCCTCGTTGTTCTTGTTGAAAAAGAGGCGGGAAAGATCCCGCAGTTCGGGAAAGAGGCGTTCAAAATCTACAACACTGAGAGAGCTATCAGGGCGAAGTCCAACAGGATATCGCCTGAAGGAAGAACAACAATCGATTTCGTGATGGATGAGCATGACCTTGAATACCCTATCGACTATAGGGAAAAGAACGAGGATATATTCAATCTCGAAGAGCATGCAACCAATGTAGTAACCGGTGGCATAAGTCTCAGGCTCGAAAAGAAAGCTGCCGACCTCGCCCAGGATACAAATAATTTTCCTGCAGGGAACAAGATCACCCTGGCAGGAAATAGCCAGTTCACCGATAAGGTTAATTCCGACCCCATCGGCGTTATCGAAACCGGCAAGGATGCGGTAAGAGGCAAGATTGGCAAAAGGCCCAATACCATGCTCATGGGAGCCGCAACCTACAAGGCGCTCAAACAGCATCCTCAGCTCATCGACCGTATCAAATATGCAATGAAAGGCATCGTCACCATTGAGCTTATGAAAGAGATATTCGATATCGAGAGGATCGCTGTTGGCGAAGCGGTCTATGCCGACGATGCCGGGACATTCAACGACATCTGGGGCGACAACATCGTTCTCGCCTATGTCCCGAACACACCGGCTGAGAAAAGGACAGTCTATGAGCCGTCCTTTGCCTATACGCTCAGAAAGCGCGGGAAGCCGGAAATCGACAAGCGCGACGAGAGCGGTAAGCTCGAGATCGTAAGGAACACCGATATCCTTCTCCCGAAGATCGTCGGCTCAGAGGCAGGCTATCTCATCAAGGACACGAACGTATAAGGAGGTATGAACGATGAAATACATCATCAAGGGCACGGACCTCCTCTATAACGGCGAGCACTATCCCGAAGGCTCGGAAGTAGAGCTGTCCGACAAGGAGGCCAAGAAGCTCAGCAGCATGCTTGAGCCGGTCAAGGAAGAACCAAAGAAAGGAGGTAGCAAATAGTGAAGACAGAAATCATACTCGGAGCCTCATCAATACTTGCAGCCGCTGACCTGGTGCAGCGCCGGTTCATCGGCTTTGACGGCACCCTGTGTGCAGCAAACGCCAGGGCGCGCGGCGTGTCGGCTGCCGATACCAAAGCAGGCCAGATGTGCCCCATAAACATCTCCGGCGAAGTCCTGGTCGAATCGGGCGGCGCCATGGCTGCCGGCGCTCCCTTGGCCTCTGATGCATTAGGCAAGGCCGTAGCGGCAACCGCATTGTCAGTGTCGGTTCCTGCAGGAGCTACCGCCGTTACATCAACTGCTGCGCAGCCCGATCTCGTAGAGGCAGGCGGCTATCTCCCGCAGGCAGTGAACGGTTACGCAATCGATGCTGCAGCGGGCGCCGGTGAGTTTATCAGGGTGAGGCTGGTCTAATGCCCTACTGCACTCTCGATGATCTGAAGAAGGCCATTCCTGAGTCCAGTATCATCCAGCTTACGGATGATGCCGGACTCGGCGTGGTAGATCAGGCGAAGGTTGACGATGCAATCGCCTACGCAGACCAGCTCATCGACGGTTACTTGAGGGGGAGATATACGCTCCCCCTCTCCACTGTTCCGGGGCTGATAAAGACGCTCTCCGTGGATTTGGCCATATTCCATCTTTACGGCAGGAAGTCGGACGATGAGTTTCCCGATGCTGTAATGGCCCGCTATAAAAATGCAATCAAGCTTTTGGAGCAAATCCAAAAGGGACTCATCAGCCTTGGCATCGAGACGTCGACCACCGGCACGGGAAGCTACAAGACGAACAAGACCTCCGATGATAGGACATTCAACAAAGACGTACTGGATACCTACTAAAGGAGAAGCTTTTTAAGGGGGGTCCGGGCGTGAGGGCATAGGTGTAGGCATGGGTCGGAGCTTAAAAACGGATTTTAAAAAGAGTTAAAAGGCTTTGGTGAGGGGTTATGGCACGGTTTGAAGAGGCGGTTGAAGTTGTACTGAAGCACGAGGGCGGCTATGTATCGCGTTCGGACGATCCCGGAGGGGAAACGAAGTTCGGCATATGCAAGCGTTCATACCCTGACCTCGATATCAAGAACCTCACCAGGGAACAGGCTAAGGAAATCTACTGGCGCGACTGGTGGGACAAATACGGCTATGAGCGGATCAATGATGATTCGCTTGCAATAAAAGTTTTTGACCTGAGCGTGAACATGGGAGCCAAACAGGCTCATAAGCTCCTTCAAAGGGCGATCAACGATATGTCAGGCCGCCTACTGGCGGATGACGGAATCCTGGGACCCAGGACGATTGAGGCGGTCAATGCAATTGTACCGGAGCTCGTGCTGGATGCCTTCCTCAAGAGGGCTGAAGGTTATTATCGGTCCCTTAACAAGCCCCAGTTCCTTGCTGGGTGGCTTAACAGACTTTATGCATAGGAGGATAAAATGGGTTTGCTTTCCGCTATACCGCTTATAGGAAATGTTCTCGATAAAGCTTTCGGGATAATCGACAAGGCTGTCGAGGATAAGGACCTCGCCAACAAGCTCAAGCAGGAACTGCAGCTTGTCGCCATGAATAATGACTATAGCGCCTATGAGAAAGAAATACAGGTAAAGGCCGAGGCGCTTGTGGCGGAGATCAAGGGGCAGTCATGGCTCCAGAGGAACTGGAGGCCAATCCTGATGCTTACGTTTACTTACATCATCGCCCACAATTACATTCTCGCACCAATCTTAAGGATGTTCTCGTTTGGGGCGAATATGCCTGTCCTTGAAATTCCTCCTGATATGTGGGACCTTCTCAAGCTCGGTATCTGCGGCTATATCGTCGGCAGGTCGGCGGAAAAGATTGTGAAAGAGTACCAGGGGAAAAATGGATAGGAAGGTCATCGAGGATGCAATGATCAATGCGCTTAAACAGGGCATGCCCTATCTGAAGTATGCCGATACCTACCAGGGCGAACTCGACGAAAAGAGCATTGCACAGTTTGTGGTAAATTTCCCGGCCGTCCTCGTCTACATGGAAAAAACGAAGTATACAAACAGAGGATATCCGAAGAAATGGCAGGACCTGGAGTTTACCCTTCTGGTCTGTGACAAAAACCTCAGGGGCAATAAGGTTGCCCGTCAAGGCGACCTTTCAAATCCTGGGACCTACAAGATGCTGGACGATGTATTCAGCGCTCTCTTCTGTAAGACGCTCGGTCTCGATATTGAGGAATTTGATATCGACTCGGAAGAGGCGCTCATTAATTCTCCGAGGGTATCCGTTTACGCAGCAGTGTATAGAACAAAGGCAGCGAAAAATTAAGGAGGAGACATGGAAGAGAGAGAGTCGGGTTCTTTTGTGATCGGTGAGGATGGCAAGCCCAGGCCGAACCTTGACGACGAGGCAATGTCAGAGCGAGCGAGGCTCAGGGATGCGGGGAGCACCAACAAAAAGGAGGTAGGAGCTGATGTTAAGACAAAGGCAAGTAATTCTGGCAAAAGTTGAGGCCAGCTATGGGGTGGATGCCGCGCCGGTACCGGGAACCAATGCTATCCTGGCCGAGCTTGCGGATATTCAGATCATTGGCAGATCCCTTGAAAGGAATAACGTAAAGTTGTTTTTCGGTAAGCTGGCTACGGTCAATGTGGGCGACGCCTTGAAGCTCGACTTCTTAACCGAGCTGAAAACATCGGGAGCCCTCGGGACCGCTCCGGAGATCGGCGTGCTTTTCAGGGGCTGCAACTTTACCGAGACGATCACGGTCGCCACCAAGGTCGACTACGATCCCAACAGCAATACCAGCACATCGGAGTCGCTGTCGCTTTATTTCTATCTCGATGGATTGCTCCATAAACTCCTGGGCTGCAGAGGCACCTTCAGCATGGATCTTAAGTCCGGGGAATACGGCAAGGTGAAGTGGAGCTTTACCGGGCTCTATGCTAAGCCGACTGATCAGGCATTGGTGATTGGCACTTACAATCAAACGATACCGCCCCGCTTTCTTTCTGCGAACTTTTCCATCGATGCTTATGCCGCTATTATTGAGAACATGAGCATCGACTGCGGCAACCTGATTGTAAAGAGGACGGACGCCAACCATGCAACCGGCATCAGGGAGTATTTCATCAAAGACAGACAAATGACCGGCTCTATTGATCCGGAGGCTACTTTGATTGGCACAAAAGATTTCTATTCCATGTGGGACCAGAGTTCAAGAGTGGCCTTTGCTGCTACGGTCGGACAGGTTGCCGGGAATAAATGCATTCTTACCGGACCGAAGGTTTCTTTAGGTGAGATGAATTATGGTGACAGAGAAGGGACATTAACTTTGCCGCAGAAGCTCAACTTTACGCCCGACATTGCAAATGACGAAATCAAATTCAGCTTCCAGTAGGAGGAACACGTGAGCGAAAAAAAAGAGTGCACTTATGAAATCGGCGGGAAAAAGTATCTGCAGCGGCCTCTCGTGCTCGGCCAGGCACAACAGCTTTTAGAGGTGTTAGAGGGCATCAGCTTCAACCGGGGGATGAATACCATGGGCATTATTTCTGCCCTGGGCAACAAAATCTCTAAGGCGATTGCCGTTGTGCTCATCGAAGATGGGGTAACCCTCGAAGCAAAGGATGTGGACAAGATGGAGCAAGAAATAAAATTCAAGCTCTCTCTGAAGACGACAATACAGGTAGTTGAGGATTTTTTCGGCTGCAACCCGGTTGCCTTGCTCTTGCAGAGGCTAAACGGGATGGCGGAGAAGATAGCAGGCAATATGGAGAAGACTGGATCGGAGAACTCGTCTGCATCCTCTCAGGGGGCGACATTACCAGGCGGGACCGAATCCTATGGGGATACACCTACAAAGAGTGCGTCCCCTACATCAGACACCGGCAGCGGGAGCTGACACTGCGCGAGGTGATGCTGGCACTTCTCGGCGTGAAGGACAAAAAGGCCGGGAAAGAAACCGATGCGGAGTATCAGGAGAGTATGAAGAAGGCGATTGAGCAATTCAATAAAGTAGCAGAGAGCAAGGAGTAGGTTATGTCAGACAACATGAAAATGCAGCTCATCTTCGATATGTTGAATAGGACGGATGCGGGCTTTCAAGCCTTATTCAGATCCTTCGATAGCCTCAGCGGCAAGATATCCATCATAAGCGCCAAGTTCACAGCCATTGATTATGTGGTGAGAAGGGTTTTTAATGGCATGAAACAGGCGGTCGAAAGCGTTTATGATCCGGTAGAAAAGTTTAATATGTCGGTCACCAAGATGGCTGCAATGATTACATCGTTCCAATCAAAAGGAGACCTGTCGAGTAACTACGCAAAATCCAAAGAGTACGCCGAGGCTTTGGTTCAGAAAATGGAGGAAGTGGATGCTAAAACCATTGCCTCTGCGCAGGACCTGGGACTTATAACCGAGGAAATGGTAAAGCAGCGAGTTCTCCTCGATATCAATAACGAAAAGCAGATACAAGGCTTCACCAATATCGCAAACGCGGTTGCAACAATAGCAGCAGGCAGCGGCGCCCGGGAGATACAGATCAGGCAGGAAGTACGTGCATTGCTCCAGGGCGAAGTAAATATGTACAGCCAGCTTGCAACGCAAATAAACGCTATGGTTGGCGGGTCCTTACAGCAGAAGGTTGAACTCTGGAAGAAAGAGGGAACCATTATCGAGAACGTAGGAGAGTTGCTTAAAGGCTATGCTGCAGCTTCTCAGGACATTGAAGGGACATGGGCGGCTATAGGCTCTACGATGGAAACAATCAAAAACAGGATAGCGAGGGGAGGCTTCGCAGAGGCTTATAAAGAGATCAACTCAATGCTTCAGAGGGCAAATGAGTTTTTAAAAGAGCATGCCGCTGAGATATCGGGGGTTATCAAGGGAGCCTGGCTTACCATCAGAGGACTTATCGAGAGTGTGTTCAATTTGCTGGGGGGATTTAAAGAGCCCCTGGGAATTGCAGCCGGGCTCGTCGGAATGATAGCCAAAGGGTTCGGCTTGATTGCATATGCGATCCTCCCTCCCCTGACTGAAAGATTGGGCTCAATCATCAAGGGCATGTGGGAATGGGTAAAGTTATTCGGCAATCTTTTGTCTGCTGCCGGATATGCCCTGCAGGGTGAATTCTCAAAGGCAGGCGATATGATCATGGATGCCAACAAGAACTTGGAGAACGCCGGTAAATATGCGGGGCAGGCTTTTTCTGAGGGGTTCGGAGATGAAATTGCAGGGCGGGCGGGGAAGTTTTTGGAAACCCTCAACATCCAGACAAAAAAAGCGGTGATGCCGGACCTCGGTGACGCACCTATGTCTGACAGAAAGAAAGAGGAGGCAAGGGCCCGGATCGACGCTCGGCTTAAGGTAGAACTTCAAGCCCTGAAAGAGGCCGAGATACGTAAGGTCGAAGCGCTGAAAACCGAGGAGAAGAATCTTGAGTTGAGTTATAAGCAAGGACTTGTCACCGAGAAAGAATACCTCGATGAGAAGAACAGACTGCAGGCCGAGGCCCTCAGCGTGTCCAACGTCTACAGTGACCTTGAGAAACAGCACATAACAAAAGCATGGGAAGAAAAGAAGGGTCTCTTCAAGGAGGAAAAAGACCGCCTGAAGGAAGCGGGAGAGGTAAAAGCTGAAATTCTGAAGAGGGATGAGGAAATCGCAAAGAGAAACGAGGAACTCACCCGTCTCGGTATCGATGCAAAGATACAGGATATTGAGTATACAAAAAAGCTTGCCGAGGCCAAAAGAGAGGGAGAGCTTAAGGTTTTAGAGGCGGAGATCAATCTGCGCAGGCAGCTTAATGCGCTCAAAGTAGAGCGAGGCGACATGACCGGCCTTGAGGCGAAAAGGGCTGAGATAGAAGCTGAGAAGGAACTCCTGCAGTTACGATTAAGGAATATTCAAGCTAAACTGCAAGAGCAGCAACCTGATGCAGAAAGAATCAGTTTACTTAAAGAGCGCTTAGCTCTCCAGAAACAGCTTGTCAGCGAAGAGGCACAGAGTATTGCTATTGAGCGGGAAATATACGGCTCTCTATGGGAAGGCTACCGTCAAGGACTTACAAAATGGGTTAGTGATACCAAAACAGCCTTCCAGCAAGGAATCGAAATAGCCCGTGCAACCGCCGAAGGGATGCAGCAGGCGTTCAGCGATTTCTTCTTCGATGCGTTCCAGGGCAAGTTAAAGAGCCTTTGGGATTATGTTAAGAGCTTTCTAACCTCCGTCCAAAGGGTGATAGCTAATGCGCTTGCACAGAAGGCCACCGAAGGTATCTTGCAGGCCGTATTGCCGACCGGCTGGCTCAAAAAGCACGAAGGCGGGCTCGTCATGCATACCGGAGGCTCGGTCCCGAGCTATTACATCCCCCGCTTTCACCTGGGCGGCCTTAACAGCGACGAAAGGATGGTAATCAATAAAGTCGGCGAGCGGTATATCACGGAAGAGCAGAATGAATGGCTCACCGGCATGGCAAGAACTATGAACAATGCGGGCGGCGGCAATATCAATGTCGACATCCAAATGAATAATACAACCGGCCTGCCGCTCAGCCTTAAACAGACCGGGCAGCGGACAGACGAAAAGACCCGGACAAAAACGATAATTCTGGACCTTGTTTTTACTGATCTGGATTTCATCAACGGCCTTAAGGCCGGTCTTGCGAGGGGATAATGCCTTATTTGTTTCCCACATTAAGTGTCACTCCTTCGGTTGAGTCCTGGGAAGAGGGAGTTGCTTTTGATCCCACTATTACCAGTCAGTCAGAGGGCGGCTATAAACAGACACGTCCAAGCTCAACGAGGATCCCTGACAAATGGAGCATCGGGTATGTTGCAGCGCCTGCAGCGGACAAAGATTTAGTCCGGGCATTTGAAAAAACAGTGAAAGTTGGGTCTGAGATATTCGATGCTCTTGCGATTTTTGGGGTGTCCAAAAATGTCAGATTTGCCGGACCAGTCAAATACAAGATGAACACCAACAAGAGTTGGTGGGATATACTATTTGTGATCGAGGAGGCTTAAATGCTGAACTTGCCTCCCGTCCTGATCATCGAGACCCTGAAAATAAGCAGCATCCATCCCTGGCTGTTCCTGCTGGATATCGTCCTGCCGAACGGAACTCCCATCTATCTGGTCCATAACACGGAGGATATCGTCTTTCAGGGCCGCACCTATCAGAAATTCTCATTTCAGATTGAGCTGCCCTCTACAAAAGCGAAGGGGGCTATCCCCAACTGGACGCTCAGAATCGGCAATGCATTGGGTGCACTGGAGTATTACCTTGACCAGTTCAAAGGTATGAACGGCTCCCAGGTTACGATCAGAATTGTCAATGCCGGGTATCTCAGTAAGGACCATTCAGAGCTCGAGACAGAGCTGATTGTGCTGGCCTCAGACAGCGGCGCCGAATGGGTTACATTTACGCTTGGCGGCCCTAACTATCTTCTACAAAACTGGCTTTATCGGTATTTGGCGGACTCATGCCCATGGAAGTCCCGCTTCAAAAGGTCAGACAATATCGAGTGCGGCTACACAGGCCCGGCAACGACATGCGACGGCACGCTTACAACCTGCAGGAGCTACGGCATGTCGCGCAGATACGGGGGCAGTCCGGGCCTGGCAAACAATTCGGAGAGGATAGCATGAAATACGAGGACCTGATAGGTATTCCATTTAAGGAGGGCGGTCGGGATCTTAGCGGGCTGGATTGCGTCGGCATCATTCTGGTCCTGCTTAAAAGGCTTGGGAAATACGTCCCTGAGTACGAGTCATGTTTTGACGAATACAAAAAACACGTTTTGATAATGGACGAAATAGCGAAATGGTGTACACCACTTGCGGGGCCTGAACCGCTCTGCATTGTGACGTTCTGGAAGGACAATCCTGATTATACCTCGCACCTGGGCATGGTCCTGGAAAACGGCTACGAATTCATCCATTGCCCGAGAAACGCAGGGGTTGTCGTGCAGCGGCTCGATGCAGAGCCCTGGAAACGCAAGATCACCGGTTTTTACAGGTACGAAGGATGAAGAAGAACGAAGTAATTATCAGAAATAGTCCGCTCAACTTTGTCGATACGAAGACCGTCTTCTGTAGGTTTGGGCAGTCCATCCTCGATATATACAATGAGCACTTGGCTGTTGAGGGAGTCAAATTCACTGCGTCGCTTAACGGCGCTCCCGTGCCTCAGGATGAGTGGGCACTGACGTTTCCGCGCACTGAAGATCAGGTGATTTTTACCCCCTGGGCCGGAGATGGGGATGTACTGGGCATTGTTGCTACTATTGCTGTTGTGGTAGTGGCTACAGTCTTGGCGCCGGAGCTTGCGCCATATATAGGGCAGGTGTTATCTGATGTGGGGCTTACAGGTCTTGCCATGAGTTCTGTTGGTATTGCCACTGGTGCACTTATGGTGGCTGGTGGCCTTATCACCAATGCCCTTCTTCCTCATCCAGCGGCAAAAATCCCCACACTGGATTCAATATCATCTCTGGGCGGTATAAGCTCCACTGATATAACCAAATCGCAAAGCTATGGCTGGAATCCCCAGACCACCCAACAGCAGGGCACGGTGAAGCCCCGGCATTATGGCAGGAACAAGTTATACGGCAACATTATAGCCTGGAATAGAGAGTATGTCGGCGATAAGTCATACATCAATGTGCTTATCTGCCTTGGTATAGGACCCTATAAAGAGCTGTGGGACTTCAAGATAAACGACCAGCCCATTTCAAGCTTCCCCTGTGTCGAGGTGCATACAAGGCTGGGACATGTGAACCAGACGCCTATCCCCAATTTCAACGACACGAAAATAGAGTACCCGCAAAGCATCCAGGTCCGTAACGGCTCACCATATACCTATGTCACGATCGGCGATAGTTTCGATGGCCTGGAGATCGATGTTACTTTCCCCCGAGGCCTGTGGCATCAGAATGAGCAAACCGGCAACTTTGACTCATACGGCGTCAATATGAGCATAGAGATCAGGCGACAGGGCGAGTCGACGTGGCACTGCATTACTCAATCGTCCGAGCAAAGAGAACACCCGATATATGAATATGTAAATGAATGGTGGATCGGCAGATGGGAAACCTACTCAGGTCAGAAGCTTTTCATGAACGTAAACTATGGATGGAGCAGCGATCCCAATGCACACTCCGAAGGACAGCCGGTCAATGCTTATTGGCATCGTTCCGAGGGAGGATGGTGGTATGTTGTAACTTCCGAGGTTCTTAACATGGCCGGAGAGCCGTCGATAATCATTATGCCATTCGACAATAATCCGTACTCTCATTATGAGGGCGAGCCCTACAATGGACTTATTTGGCATTGGAAAGGCTACGAACATGTGAAGAGCTGGTATGACACAATCACCTATGATTATGTAACCATCAGAGACAACCGTACCTCTTCGATAACCCGCACTTTTAAAGTCGATGGTCTTGCTAAGGGCAAGTATGAAATCCGTGTAACAAATCTCACTCCCTACCAGGGGACTGTCCGCTACGGCGAGGAGATGTATTTTTCAGCCATCCGTGAAGTCCTCTATGACGATTTTGAATATCCCCGGCATGTCCTTGTAGGCATCAAAGGACTTGCGAGCGAACAGCTTAACGGGAATCTGCGCTTTTCCTGCATGGGTGATTGCGCCATGATCCGGGTGTGGGATGGCAGTAGATGGTATGTCGACGCTTCGGACAATCCAGCCTGGGTGAAATACGATATCCTGACGCGCCCCGTGTTTGACAACAGCTTTAATGTCATCCGCTACGATGGCAGAAACCCCTCGAACATTGATCTGGTTAAGTGGAAGGAATCTGCCGATTTCAACAACACCCTGGTTCCGGACGGCAAGGGCGGCTATGAAAAACGTATCACCTTTAACGGTTTGTTCGATTACATGTGCAATGTGTGGGCTGCGGTGATGCGGATCAGCGAATTGGACCGGGCAACCCCTATTCATAACGGGCTGAAGCTTACGCTCGCCATCGACAAGCCGCAGACGCCGAAACAATTATTCTGTGTCGGCAATATCGAACGCGGGAGCTTCAAAAGACAATGGCTGTCAACGGTGGAGAGGGCATCGGAATTTGTCGCTGTCTTTGCAAACCAGGAAAAGGATTATAAGCGGGACGAACTTGCAGCCTATAACGAGAATATCAATACATCAAACACGATCAACCTCGATCTTTTTGGAGAAACGAGACCTTCAGGCGTTTGGCGCTGCCTCAGGTATAAGCTGAACAACAATCAATACCTCCTGGAATCCGCCCAGTTTGCGGTCTTTACAGAATCGCTGGTCAGTATACTCGGAGATGTGGTGAACGTGGCACACGACGTGCCCCGCATCGGTTTCAGCGGACGGCTCGTTTCCGCAACCGCTAATTCGGTGACTCTCGACAGGGATGTCACCATAGAGGCGGGGAAAACCTATCAGGTCATGGTAAAGCTTACCTTCGGCCACATTGTAGCAGTCGGCGGGCAAAACTATATCTGTAAAGACCCCCATATCGCTGATGCGAACAACAAGCCGGGGACCGGAGCCGCGTGGCAATCCTATTGGGATACTACCGATGAGGTAGGCGAGGCATGGGTTTCGGGCAAGGACTATTACAGTCCCGGCTCTCATATACTGAGCACGGTCACCAATGCTCCGGGTACCTATTCGACGCTCAATCTCGCCTCGGCATATTCCAAAATCCCTGCGAAATTCGATAACTATTCCTTTGGCGAGGCGAACAAGGTTGTAAAGCCGTTCCGTATTATCGATATGCAGCCCAGCATGAATTTCAAATGCGTTCTTTCGCTGGTTGAATACAACGAAACGATTTATAACTCCGATCTGCTGCAGCCGGTCCTACCCACGCCGAGCTATCAGACGATTAACATCTTGCCCTCTGTAAAAAACGTCCGGCTTGATGAAATCCTGGTTAAGGGTCCGGACGGCACGTTGGTGGATAATATTGATGTCTACTTTGACAGGCCCAATGACAGCATGTTCCAGAAGGCCGAGATTTGGTTCGCCAACGGCGGCGGATGGAAATACGAGGGGGAATCCCTCGGATACCATCGTATACGCAATGTCGAGGTCGGCAAGACATATACGGTAGCAGTTGTTGCCGTCAACCCGCTCGGTCAGAAGCAGTCGATAGTGCAGGCCCCGCAGGTCTCGATTTACACAAAAGGCAAGCTCGACCGTCCCAGTGATGTGACCGGGTTCACGGCAAAACAGAACGGACAATATGTCGATTTTAACTGGAATCACATACCGGATGGCGACCTTTGGGGCTACAGGATATACCAGGGAACAAGCATCGCATCCGGAAGGGAAATAGTTGATCTTGTCACGGCGAATTCCCACTCATGGCAAGCGGAGCTGAATGGGACCTATCGTTTCTTGATCACAGCTATTGATGATTCCGGACTGGAGAGCATTACTCCTGCCAGTGTGGATATTACGCTGAAAGGGATCGATGAGAATCTGAACGTTATCTTCAGTCAGGACGAGATATCAAAGCCGGGGGGCCCGGACGGCACAAAAACGAACATGGTCTTTGTACCCGACGCCTCTCCCTATATGACCATGCCCCATATGCTGACTTTTGCGGCCGCACCTGACTGGACGTTCCAGTCCCCGGAGATCACAAATTATACCGGCGATATCAACACCACCGCCGAATATGTTTCAAACGCCATCGATACTTTGAAAGTCGGCAATACCTGGACGAGGATACTTACGACCATTGCCGCAGTCGATCCGGGGGCAACGTTTCAGAGCTATTCCGAAAGGACGTTCTCGGAATTTCCCACGGATACGTTTCAGCACATCACCATGCCTGTGGATTTGAAGGTTTATCTTTCATGCAGCAATGACGGCCTGGCATACACGCCCTGGGAGCAATATTTCGGCACGGTTCAAAAAGAGTTCCGCTATGTGAAAGTCAAGCTCTCCGTGAGTATAACCTCTCAGTCCGGCATAGTAAAAATCCTGCAGCTCCTTGCGAGCCTTGATGTCCCTGATGTGGAGTTCGAGATATTGAACTTACAGGTGCTTGCAGGAACCGGCTCTAATATCAATTTTGGCGATTATGGTCAGCAGTTCTACAGCCGATTTACGGTAGAAGCCACACTCCTGGACTCGGTAGTGAATAAAGTACCGAGCATTGCGAAGAATGGCCTCTCAGTCATCAATGTAAAGCTGATCGACAAGACCGATGCGACTGTAGCGGGAAATGTTGATCTGAAAATAAAAGGATGGTAAGGAGGATAGGATGCCCACAGAACAAAGTTTCGCTCTATTGATAATAGGCCCCCCGGGGACCGGGACGCCATTCGGCCAGGTGGATGCGCTCATCAACAACAGCCTCAAAGCACTGAGGGCCGGGTTCAGGGGACAGAATCCGCCGAATGCTCCTGTTGTCGGCCAACACTGGGAAAAAGAGGATGCAAATGGCATTCTGGTGAAGACCTACAAGTACACCGGCGACAATACCATCGTTACTGACGGCTATACCGGATGGGACGAGGGCGTCGCCGGCAGTAAGGGGATCGGCCTGGAGGTAAAGACCGCGCGGGGAGCAAAAGCCTCGCTCAATGAGAGGATATCGGTTCTCCTCGATGCCAACGGCAAGCTGATCATAACCGGCGTCAATGACAGCGCCATCCCCGAGACTAAGCTCGATGTCGCCAACGCTCCGGTGGATCTCTATCTCCTCAGATGGAACGCAACCCTGGGGAAGATGGAGTGGGTTCCCTCGAACGTTGGGGGCGTCGATACCTTCAAAGTTAAGGTGGACGGCACAGACCTCGAAGGCTATCTGAGCGCGAAAATCAAAGAAACATTGAATGCCGCAAACCACTATGTTCATATGCAGGCTGCGGCCGCTCAGGTCTGGAACGTGCCCCACAATCTTAACAGGTCGAATATCCCTATCGTGAAGGCTTACCAGGAATACACCCAGGGATTCTGCGGCGATGGCTCCTATTGCGGTGACGGTTCGTACTGCGGCCAAGCAGGGGCGAACACTTATAAGGAGTTTACACCTTTATGGGTGAGAACAACCAATGCAAACACCCTCGATATCGGCTTTTCTGAGGCCGTATCGGGTAAGGCTGTAATTCATATTTAAAGGAGGATTCAGATGGTAGGAATACCAAAATCAATTAACTCAAAAGCTGACGTATTGTACTGCCACTCGCTTGCACTCAGCGGCGAACTCGACAGGACAAAGCTCAAGGAGAAGCTGCAGGGACTTTTATCGGATGAGCAGACATGGAGCTTTAAGGCGGAGGTCCCGGAGACCTATACGCCTTTGGCAGGCGAGAAGGTAGTGACCGAAACGGATATAGTTACCGGCGCAACAAAGCACTCGTGCTTCGAGCTTGTGGACAATCTTAATGCACAGTATCTCATGATGGGCTTTAACAAAGACGAACTTACAAATCTTATTAATCAGCTATAGGAGGAAGAAATGCAGGCAATTATATGGAAAGACGATGCGGCATACCCGACCAATGCCGCTTATATGTCGAGACAGCTCGACATCAGGCCGGGTCTATTCAATCAATACATGACCGTTAATACTACGAAGACGGGAGTCGTGGTAAAGGCCGATACGATTATCCCTCTGAAAAGCGGGACTACCTGGAAGACGTATCTGTTTTCTTCAGATTCCGAGGTTGTGACGCTCGATAGCGGCGTCCTGACCCTGGGGAATAACTATTATCTCTACCTCTGCGATGATGGAACCGACAACGGGTTGCTGCTCATTTCCCTGAATTCTACCACGCCGACCGGCTATACGGCCAGCAATAGCCGAAAGATCGGCGGATTCCACTACGGACGAATCAGGAATAGCATTACTGTAGGAGATGTTACCAGCGGCGCCGTGGTCCCGAACAGCGTATGGGACCTTCTTTATCGCCCCAAATGCTCTCCAGAGGGCATGGTAAAAATCAATGAAAATCTGTGGTGCGATATCTACCTGGCCTCGGTCGACGAGGCGATTACCTTCGCCGCTGGCAACGGCTCCCCGATCCTGACCGGCTCCTGCAAGAGTGCCTATAATGCAGTGCCCCTGACCGGCACAGAGGGACTCTGTGGCTACAATTTTATTGAGTTGGCCCGGAGGTCCGGAAAGAGGCTTCTCACGCTGGCAGAATGGCTGCAAGTGGCCCACGGCAGCCCCCAGGGCAATAATGCCGATAACCTCAATGCCTGGAGTGCGACGACAAACGTTGTACGAGCAAATACCGGCTCTGTAGCCAATGCAATCAGCCTTTTAAATGTGGTAGACTGTGTGGGAAATGTGCTGGAATGGCTTGATGAGTTTTCTATCCGGCAAGATACTACAGGCTGGAACTGGTATGACGTCATGACGGGCATGAGTGTGGGTCAGCTTTACTTGCCTAATAACACGGGACTGTCACAGGTTTTAGCCGGCGGCACTTGGACTAATGGTGTGTATGCTGGCTCGCGGTGCGTCAGTCTCAACGGTTCCCCGTGGACTGTCACTGCGAATATCGGTTCCCGGCTGGCCTGTGACGCTCTGTAATCTGAAATCTGATAATCTGTTTTGTCTTCTGTTTTGTATCGGGCGGGCGAAAGCCCGCCTTTCTTAAATTTTTTTCGGAGGGTTAGGTACAGATGAATGATCTCGTGATTTATCAGAAAGCATACGACTTCACCCTGTACCTTTTCCCGATTGTAGAGAAATTTCCGAAGCATGAGAAGTTCGTCCTCTGCACGCACATTAAATCATGTGTACTGGACATAGCCCGGCTGATCATCCGGGCCAATAAGAGCAGGACGAAAAAGGCGATCCTCTATGACATCGATGTGAAGATCGAGGAGCTGAAGTTCCTGCTCCGTCTCTCTCATGACAGGAAATACCTCTCGAACAAGAGCTATGAGCACAGCAGTAAATTGCTGCTCGAAATAGGGCGGCTTTTAGGAGGGTGGATCAAAAGTGTGGGTTAAGGGCGAAACCGGCGGCAATTGGAATAATGGTGTGTATGCTGGCTCGCGGTGCGTCAATATCAACAATTACCCGTGGAATGTCAATACGAATATCGGTTCCCGGCTGGCCTGTGAGTGTATAGGTCTTACAGAGATGATGTCTCTACGGAGCATCACCAGTGACATATACAGTCAGGTCCTTAATCCCTGCCGCAAGGCAAAAATTGGAGAGGCTATGTACAGTGAGTACGGATAACAGTCCTTAAAATTGTGCGAGCCGCATAATTTCGGCCGGTTAATAGCTCCGCTTCCATCGGAGAACTGTTAAGCCCGAAATCTCAGAATCGTAAAAACGGTCGGTTAGTTGGCAACTCCTCCCGAGGAGAGCTGCCAAGCCCATCAAAAACCGTTTTACGGTTTTAAGATTTCGGGCTTTTTGGTTCAGGAGGATTATCGATGGGCGGAAAGAAAGATGACAAGGAGTGGAAGAGAATACTGGTGAGCTGTCTGGATGAGTTGGGTAAAGAGGGGATTCTCCCTCCGGACGTAAAGGATCTGACCGGCAGGCTCGTCCTCGACCTGAATATGAGTCAAGGCGGCATAACGGATTTGGACGTCTCTGTGAGAAGGAAATTCAAATAAGGGGGAGGCTATGCCCAAGACCTATAACGGCCTGTTTGAGAATATCTGCGATTTTGAGAACCTCTATAATGCCTACCTCAAAGCGAGGCGCTGCAGGCGGTATCGGCAAGAAATACTCAGGTTCAGCCGCAATGTCGAGGAAGAGCTGTTGATCCTCCAGAATGAGCTGATAGCAGGCACATATAGGACCGGCCGCTACAGGCGGTTCTTGGTTTTTGAACCGAAGACAAGGGAGATATTTGCGTTGCCCTTCAGGGACCGGGTGGTCCACCATGCTATCTGCACAATCATCGAGCCGCTCTTTGAGCGGAAGTTTATCTTCGACTCATATGGCTGTAGGACAGGGAAAGGGCAGCATGCTGGATCGGCCCGGCTGGTATCTTTTCTCCGAAGAGCACAGAGGGTATGGGACGAGGTCTATTGCCTTAAGGCCGACGTGTCGAAGTTCTTCCCCTCGGTCGACCACGAGGTGCTGAAAGGCATCATCAGGCGGACCATACGATGCAAGAGGACTCTGCAGCTCATCGATGGGATTATCGACAGCATCGAGGGGCCCAAGGGCATACCGATCGGCAATCTCACCAGCCAGCTCTTTGCGAATATCTACTTGAACAAGCTCGATCACCTCGTCAAGGATGAGCTGCAGGTTAAGTTCTATGTGCGCTATATGGACGACTTTGTGATCCTTTATAACGACAAGAAGGTTCTACATCAGTGGAGAGTCCGGATCGGTGAGTTCTTAGGAAAGAGGTTCGGACTTGAGCTTCATAGAAAGACCTCGGTGTTCCCTATCGCTCGGGGCGTTGACTTCCTCGGGTATCGCACCTGGCCGACGCATAAGCTGCTCAGGAAGAGGAACGTCATAGGTATGAAACGAAGGCTCAAAAAGCTTTCTCAATTATACAGGGATGGAAGGATTACCCTTGAAACAGTACGGCCGGTGATCGCCTCATGGCTCGGTCATGCCAAGCACGCCAACAGCTACAACGTGGTGAAAAGGGTATTGGGAAACGTGGTTTTCAGTAAGAATGAGAAAGAGAGGGTAGTATAATGAAGAGCTTTATCGCATGGATTGGCGGGAAGCATATTCTTGCCAGCAAAATTATAGCATTGATGCCGAAGCATCATTGCTATGTGGAGGTGTTCGGAGGCGGAGGTTCTGTCCTGTTCCGCAAGTCGCCCTCGCCGGTGGAGGTCTGGAACGATCTGAATTCCGACCTGGTGAACCTTTTCTGTACCGTCAGAAATAGGCTTGATGAGTTCAAGCGAAGGCAGTATTTCCTGCTGTCGAGCCGAGAAGAGTATTATCGCTTTCAGGAGGCGGTGAAAGGCAACGAGGACTTTAAGGATAATATCGACCGGGCGATCGCTTTCTACTATCTCATTAAGAACAGCTTTGGGAGCGGGATATTCACCGGATGGGGATTTAGCCCTAATCGAAGGCCCAAGCACGGGATAAGCCTTGAGGACCTGGAGACGGCCAGGGAGCGCCTCAAGACGGTATATATCGATAACCTGCCCTTTGAGCGGCTGATTGCGAACTGGGACAGGAGGGATACTTTATTTTACTGCGACCCTCCCTACTACATGCTCCTGGAGCGGAAAGGGAGATCGTATTACCAGTGCACATTTACCAGGGAGGACCACACCAGGCTGCGGGATGTGCTCAAAGGGATCGAGGGGAAGTTCATCCTCTCCTACGATGACAACCAGGAGATCCGGAAGCTCTATAGGCGCTTCAATGTCATGGAGACCGCCCCGGTGCTCTACAGTATGAACAACAGGAGGAGTGCCCCGGCCCGGAAGGTCCGGGAACTGATAATTACGAACTTCGAAGTGAAGAGACGACAGGCGGCATAGAGGCGGTAAGAGGGCTTTAAGGGGGTCTAAAAGGGCCGTTTTAGCGATTTCTCATTTTGCCTGTTAAGATTTCTCATTTTGGCTGTTAAGTTATAGCCTTGACCTTATGACTAGGCGAAAGATGAGCATATCTGAGAGTCATTTTTATTTCCTTATGCCCTAACAGTTCTTTAACTGTTGTAATGTCCACGCCTGCCATTACCAAATGACTTGCAAAGGTGTGTCTGAGATCGTGGAAGCGGAAATCATGGATACCAGCACGCCTACAGGCAGCAGTAAAAGACTTTTTGATGTCCGTATAGGGTGTTCCGCTTGAATCATAATAGAACACATGCGGCACATCTAAACGTCTTGTAAGTCCCTGTAAGGTGTTTCTAAGTGTGTCATTGATAGGTATCTCCCTTCTATCTCCGTTCTTCGTTATCTCAAGCAGAATAAAACCGTGTTTCAGGTCTATGTTATTCCATTTGAGATTGAATATTTCACCACGGCGCATCCCTCTGTGTCAATATAGTTGAGACACCTCCCTTATGATAAATTAGAGTAGAGGGCGGGGAGGAGAAAACATAATGATAGCTGAAAAGACCAACGCAAACCGTGGTAACGAAGGAGTCATTTTGGCGATAGCGCAACCGAACTCCGAGGTCCAGGATAAACCCACCAGACGGCGTTTCACCGCCGAATATAAACTGCGCATCCTCACCCTTGCCGATGCATGCACTGAACCTGGAAGTTTGGGAGCGCTGCTGCGCCGGGAGGGGCTGTATGCATCGAACCTTAACACGTGGCGTCACCAAAGGGAGCGGGGTGTATTGTCTGCCCTGACGCCGAAGAAACGGGGCCGCAAGGAATCGGTCCGCGATCCGCTTGTTGCAGAGAATGAAAAACTCCGCAGGGAGAACGAACGGATTACCAAACGCCTTAGACAGGCGGAGATCATAATCGATGTCCAAAAAAAAGTATCACAGATACTGGGGATCCCACTTGCGACCCCCGAGGAAGGAGGGACCGACTGATGGAAGCTGCACTCACCCTTTCCTCTGAAGTCGGGATCAAACCGGCCTGCGAAGCTCTTGAAGTTTCCCGTGCCGGGTTCTACCGCAAGCGGGAGCGCAGAGATGCGCCCTTTGTTGAGCCCAGGCAGTGCTCGAACTCTCCGCGCGCCCTAACTGCCGAAGAGCGACAGGAAGTACTTGATATCCTCCACACCGACAGGTTTGTGGATAAAGCCCCCTATGAGGTCTATGCAACCCTTCTGGAGGAAGGCCAATACCATTGTTCCATACGCACCATGTACCGCATCCTTGATGAGAACAAGGAGGTCAAGGAGCGCAGAAACCAGTTAAGTCACCCGGTGTGTCAGAAACCTGAGCTTCTGGCTACGGCCCCTGTAGATTGTCAAGACATTTGACCCCTTTTCCGCAAATAGAATTGCCCCCCTTTTTTACTTTGCCTTCTTCAGCTTATTTTTCAGCCTATAGCTGCTGCCGGTGATGTAAAAGATAGTGCCATGATGCACCAGTCTGTCTATAATGGCAGATGCAACAACGTTATCATCAAACACCTTGCCCCATTCATCGAAATTGTAATTACTTGTAAGGATAATGGAGCCTTTTTCATATCTCATCGAGATAAGCTGAAACAGAAGGTTTGCCTGTTCCCTTGTTATCGGCATATAGCCGAGCTCATCAATGATCAGAAGATGAAGCCGGGAGTATGCCATAAGTTTTTCCATGATACTGCCGTCTCTTTTTGAAAGTACCAGATCTTCTATGAGTTTCTGTGCTGTGGTGAACAATACCCTGTATCGTGCCATGCAGGCTTTCATTGCAAGGCCTACAGCGAGATGTGTTTTGCCGACGCCTGGAGGACCGAGGAAAAGCACATTGTCTTTCTGCTCTATGAAGTCCAGGCTGCTGAGTTTTATCACCTCCTTTTCTTTCAATGCCGGTTGATAGGAGAAGTCGAACTCCTCCAACGTTTTGAGGTACGGTAAACGGCTCAGGTGAATCTTTGTCTTTACGGAAACTTCTGTCTTTCTTTTCACCTCTTCTTCAAGTAACAGCGCTAAATATTCTTCGTACAAAAGATTGCCGGCTGCCGCACGAGCCGATAGTTCCGGAATCATGCCCTTGAATTTCAATGCCCTCATATGGCCTTCTATCTGTTTGTATAGTTCCTCACTCATAGGGCAGCCTCCACCTTATACTCAGCAAGCGGCCTTCTTATATCGACAGAGGAGACGATGCAGGGCTGATTGAGGCAATCAAAGGACTGCTTCTGAGGCTCCCTGCTCTAAAGGAGCCTCCGTACGCTGTTTTTGTGGTACGCGCCGATTTCAATGCACTCGGCAAAGTGCTGCCGCCACATCCGCCGTGTGGTACACAAGCGTATATTTCATGATCTCATCAATGTGCCAGTACAGGTTGGCCGTCACTGCGGTCTTAAGGCCCTCTCCATAGAGAGGACCCAACTGGGGAAAGGTTTCGATGAACTTTTTGATTGTTGCGGCACGGTATGCTTCCTTTTTCTTCCTGAAGGCATCGTTCAGTGCATCATGCTCAGGATGTACGGGGCGTATTCCCTTATCAAAGAGCCGTACCGTATGTTCCGCAATCAGGTGTCCGCCCATATCATGAACCCTGATCTTTTTGCCGAATTCGGACTCAACCCGTACATCTTTCAAACAGTATTGCATTGCTACCGGATAGAGCGCCCCGTCCCAGGATAGATATCCTTCGTTGCTGACTTTCCTGAGAGGCCTGTCATACAGTATCGCCGGCTCTATCAGGGGAATCCCTTTCAGGAGAGTCTTCTCCCTCAAGAATCTCTCATCCGGCGATTCCTTGAGATCGCTATGGGGCCGTGCATTGTACTTCTCGGTAAATTCTGAAAGCACTCCATCAAAAAAAGAGAGGCCATTTACCTCAAGGCCACGCAGCAGGTGCTCTTGCAGATAGTAAAACGGCCTCTCCGCCTTACCCTTCGTCCGGGCACGATAAGTCCGGCAGGCATTGGGCTCTATGCCATACAGCCCACAAAACTTCAAAAACTCATCGTTGTAACAGACGGCACCGTTCTTCCTGTGGGTAATGACCATCTGTTTGGGATTGTCGATTATCAGTCCCTCCGCAAAACCGCCGAAATACTCGATTGCTCCGGCGATGGCCCTTATGACATCCTGTGAGGTTATGCTCAACGAACTGACATAGTATTTCTTGCGGCTGTAGCTCAACACCACCTCGTGAAGATAGACCTTCACCAATTTCCCCTCAACCGGCAAGTGCCACTCTTTCCAATCGTATTGCATCTGTTTGCCGGGTTCCGTCTCTACCCGTGTTGTCGCTTTTGCTTTGATTGCTTCTGCTTCTTTTATGCTGGCTATATACCGGTGCACTGACGACAGGGACCCCGTGTAGCCAGTTCATTGTATATCCTTGTCCCTATATACTGCTTTTCAAGCATCCCTTTTACCACTTCCTCGTAGGGATCGAGCAGTTTTTCATATTCGCGGGCTTTGAAACAGGGAGGTTCCGGGCTCCTCAGATATTTCCTGACAGTGTTCTTCGAAAGTTTCAGTTTCCGCGCTATCTTCTTGATTGATACCCCTTGCGTTTTTAACGCTTTGACCTGTTGCCACTTATACATGCTTAACACCCCTCTTTTTTCCTCCTTTCCTTTATTAGAAAGGAGATTATAGGTTTTTAGGGGGTCAATTTTAAATGCCGATCAGGGGTCAATTGTATTTTATGATCTACAATTGGTATGCGGACTTTCGCCAGGGCCTCCATGATCTCATTTGCAATGGCTGTATAGCCGTGCTCTTTTTGCGGAGATGCCACTCATTACCCCACCGGCCCGGCCACGAACTCTTTCTCATGCATATCGCCGATAGGAAGTTCCTGTTGCGAGGGCATAAGCGACGCTTCTACAACATCGCCCTGAAGCTCGATAAGCCTGAAGACGTTTTCCTTGCTTGCGGCATTGGAAGCGATGAACTCCAGGGTCACTGTGACCCGGAGGTCGCTATCAACCGATACTTTTTTGATGTTTACGATCTGCCTCATATTTCGACTCCTTTCTAACTGATACTAACGATTGTTATTATTGTCCGCAAAAAAATATTCAACCCTGCATCTGAGAGCATTTGCGATATTGCCGAGCGTGGTTGCCCTGGGGACTTTCCGTCCTTTCTCGATATAAAAAATGGCGGTACTGCTGAGGCCTGTTTCCCTTGCTAAGTCATGCTGGGTCTTGCGGAGCTTCTTCCTTCGTGCTGCAATCCTGGCTGGATCAAAGGTCTTCATATGTTCACCTCCTTCAAAATAACGATTGTTAGAACTAAGCATAATCCGGGCTGTTCACCCTTGTCAAGCAGAAAAAATAACATATGTTATAAAAAGTTCTTGACAAAGGCCATTTATTAGAACTATAGTTATAACCATGAAGACCGTTGCGGAGTACATTAAAGCCAAGAGAGAAGAGAAAGGACTGTCTGCCAGAGAGCTCGCCAAGACCGCAGGGATTACCGGCGAACACATCCGTTATATCGAGAGCGGACAGAGAAAAACCCCTTCCTTTGACATCGTCATGAAGATCCTCAAAGCCCTGCATGTTGACCTTCAGGAGTTCCTGCAGGAGACCGGCTACCTGCCGGTGAATGTCGAGCCTGTTGCCCTTAAGAAGGTGAGGCAGGTTCCTATCATCTCCTGGGTCATGGCCGGCAAGTGGGAGCTCGTAAGCGATAATTTCCAGGCTGGAGATGCGGAAGACTGGACGGAATCGGATGTGAGGGGCAAGAACGTCTTTGCGCTTCGCATAAAAGGCGACAGCATGGAGCCTGAGTTCAGGGAAGGCGATGTCGTTATTGTTAATCCCCACGTCGAGGCAAAGCCGGGGGATTACGTGATCGTCAAGAACGATGAAGATGAAGCCACCTTCAAGCAGCTGAAGAAATTCGGCGATACGCTTGTCCTGCATCCACTCAATTCCAGGTATGAGGATATTGAGCTGAAGAAGGGCGTCAAGTACCGGATCGTCGGGAAGGTGGTTAAGAAGGAGAAGAGGTATTAAGAGCAAGATATGAAATTTGATCCGGGTAAACCTTACAATGAACTTCCCTTGCTTCCTCCCAAGGAGGATATCGAGACGGCAGCAATTCTAAAAAAAGCTGTCACGGCAGGCAGGGCGTTGGCAGAACTTAAGGGACTTGGGGGGTCGATCCCCAATCAGGCCATGCTGGTAAATACCATTGTCCTTCAGGAAGCTCAATCGAGTTCCGAGATAGAGAATATCGTCACTACAACGGACGCATTGTTTAAAGCCTTGACATCAAAGACGGCGCAAACAGATGCGGCGACGAAAGAGGTCTTTAGATACCGGGAGGCGCTTTCCGAGGGCTACCGCACGCTCAAGAAAAGACCTCTCCTGACAACAAACCTTTTTATCAAGATTTATCAGACCATCAAAGAGAACCGGGCCGGAATCAGAAATGTCCCCGGCACTACGATTGCAAATGCAGTCACCGGAGAGGTCATCTATACACCTCCTGTAGGAGAATCGACTATCAGGGACAAACTGAAAAACCTGGAAGACTATATTCATGGTGATGATCCTACTGATCCCTTAATCAAACTTGCCGTCATTCACTTTCAGTTCGAAGCCATCCATCCCTTTACTGACGGCAACGGCAGGACCGGCAGGATATTAAATATCCTATTTCTTGTCATGAAGGAACTCCTCGATTTCCCGGTCCTGTATCTCAGTAAGTACATTATCGAGAACAAGAACGACTATTACCGCTTGCTCCGGAATGTCACGGAGAGCAGGGAATGGGAGCGGTGGATTCTCTTTATGCTGGAAGCAGTAGAGCAGACCGCAACGCATACCCGGAAGAAGATTATCGCCATACGGGAACTACTTGAAAAGACCCTGAAGCTTGCAAAGGAGCGGTTGCCGTCCAGGGTCTACTCAAAGGAACTGATCGAGCTGCTTTTCCATCAACCCTATACCAAAGGCCAGTTTCTCGTGGATGCCGGTATCGCTGAGAGAAAGACAGCAGCAGGGTACTTGAAGGAACTGGAGAAAATAGGGGTTCTGAAATCAAAGAAAATGGGCAAGGAAAACATATATCTTAATGTGAGGCTCTTTGATCTGCTGTCGAAATAACATGTCCATGTCGTGGACACGTTCTGATAACGTGTCCAAATTATGGGCTGTTCTGGACACGTTTAATTGATATGGGTAAGTCTTGGACATGTAATTATTCCGGGAAGGTTGTTAAGGAGGAGAAGCGGTATTGAACCGTTCTGATATGCAGACGATAAAGAGGAAGACATTACTTTATAAGAGTGGCGTTGAATATGGAGACTTCTGCATTAACCATGTGGAAGGGTGTTCGCATGGCTGTCTCTATCCCTGCTATGCAATGATGCTCAAGAAGAGGATGGGAGTAATTTCCAGCTATGAAGACTGGTGTAAGCCAAAACTTGTTGAAAATGCAATCGACCTGCTCGAAAAAGAAATCCCTCGGTACAAGAGCAAAATCAAGTTTGTTCATCTCTGTTTTTCCACCGATCCCTTCATGTATGGACATGATGAAGTCGGGAGGCTGAGCGTGGAAATTGTCAGGCGTCTGAACAATAACAATATAACCTGTACTATGCTCACAAAAGGGGTTTATCCAGTTGAGCTCCTTCAAAAGCTCAGCCGACAGAATGAATATGGTATTACGCTTGTATCTTTGAATGAGGATTTTCGAAAGAGCTATGAACCGTACGCTGCGCCCTTCGAGGAGCGGATAGAGGCATTGCGCTGGCTTCATATGATGGGATTCAAGACGTGGGTTAGCATAGAGCCATACCCGACACCGAATATTGTCAGTCAGGACCTGAAGAAGATACTGGACAAGATTTCTTTTGCAGACAAGATCGTTTTCGGGCGTTTGAATTACAGCACCAAGATAAAGGCCTTTCCGCAGGCAAGAGAATTTTATAACGACCAGGCTAAAGCGGTTGTGAATTTCTGTAAGGGCGGCAAGATCAAATATCATATTAAAGAAGGGACTGTTTCGTAATGGTTGTAAGAAATCAAGAAGGAAGGGTATTAAAAATAAAATATGGCAGATTCAAGTAAAGCAGCGCTTTCGGACCCAAATGTTATTGATGCCATTGCCCGTGGCTTTATAGAAATTAGGTCGAATCGTGTTCAATACAATCTTAACCACAAAGCTCAATATGATTGGACCGATCCCGAAGAATGGGTTAGAGCGCGCACTATTGCCTTCCTCATTATAGTAAAAGGCTATCCAGCAAATCGGCTGCGCACAGAGGTAACAGTCCCCAGGCGCACTCCTTCTGATCACGCCGATATCGTCCTGTACGAAGATGATCGTTGTCAGGCACCCTACCTCGTCGTAGAAAATAAGGCGGCGGGGCAAACCAAGCGGGCTCGTTCCCAAGGGATTGAACAGCTTTTCGGTAACGCTAATTCTCTCCGTGCAGTCCTCGGGTTATACGATGAATGGAGCGAGGACATTTTTTTTGATATTGCCAATTATCCTGCCACTGAGCGGACTGCAAATATTAAGGGAACCAGAAACACTATACCTGAACTGTATGGCAAAACGCCTGAATATACTTTCATTGCGGGCGGCGCTGTTGACATTCAGCCTGCTACTGGAGCCACACTTGAAACCAAGATTAGGCGCAGTCACTCGATTATATGGGCAGGCGGAAAGCGTGATCCCCTATATGCATTCGACGAGTGGAGTAAGCTTCTTTTTGCGAAGGTAGTTGATGAGCGAAACACGCCAACCGGTATGCCTCGCGGATTTCAAATAGGCACAAACGAAACGACCGCCGCAGTTGCAAACAGAGTGCATCGCCTGTTTACACAAGGGTGCGATGACGATCCTACAATATTTCCGCCCAGTACCAGAATAACATTGCCTGATAAGAAAATATGCGATGTTGTGAAAGCACTTCAGGATATTAGTTTATGGGGTACAGATATAGACACGATTGGAGGTGCCTTTGAGAATTTCTTTGGCTCGATCTTCCGCGGTCAACTTGGACAATATTTTACGATGCGACAAATTGCCCGCTTTACAGTTGCCGTGCTCGACATGTCGCATGAAGATTTTGTTATTGATCCATCGGTTGGAAGTGGCGGCTTCTTGCTCGAAGCACTTCTTCAGGTCTGGCACGGAGTAGATGCAAAATTTAAAGGGCAGTCCGAGGAGCAAATAATTCGGAATAAAAATGATTTTGCTCTGCTGCGGGTTTTCGGCATAGAGATCCACGAGATTCTATCGAGGATCTGCAAAATTAATCTGCTACTGCATCACGATGGTCATACGAATATTGAAGGTGATCGGAGCTGTCTCGATTCTACATTTATAAAGCCGCGTTTGCAGAATTGGCACGGCATGTTTTCCCGAGTCATCGGCAACCCGCCCTTTGGGGATGAGGTTGAAGAAGGCGATGAAGACAAGCTGGGAACAAATCGTTTGGAAAATTTCGAGGTGGCGAAAGGTAGAGAAAAAGTACAGTCTGAACATGTCATTGTTGAGAGATCGATAGACCTTTTGGAGCCCGGTGGACGCTTCGGCTTGGTCTTGCCTGATGGGTTATTAAATAATCAAGGCGATCCCTCTAATTGTCCCAGGGTGCGGGCATTCCTTGCAACGCATGGTCACATAGAAGCTATTGTTTCACTGCCGGACTTCGCTTTTCGTAAATCCGGCGCTCAGAATAAGACGTCAATCATGTTCTTCAGGAAATTTACCATTCAAGAAAAAAACGCTTTTGATCATGAGCTTGAGCTAACTATGGAAAAACTTGAGGTCGCTGCGCTTCGAGCAAAAGAGGCTGGAGAAGAAATACCGGATGCAGCCGAGGAAATAGCCATAGGTCGAGTGTATCGCGCTAAGCACTTCAAGAAGTTGAGGATATTTATGGCTGAGGCTAATCACATCGGCTATACGCCATCAGGCGCATCCTCAGAAAGAAATGATCTTTACAGGGGGACTGCTGGCGGCAGGCTTGAAGCCAATCAGGATGATACTATAGTTGGTGAGTGGCGGACATTTCACAATGAAATTGACCGCTATATGGGACGTATTTCCCCTGATTGTATGGCAGCGCCTTTTTTTGAAGTTTGGGAGGCTCATTCAAGTCACCGGCTTGATCCCAAATACCACCTTTTCAAAAGGAACGAACGAGCATATACACCGCCTGGATGGGTCCGCGCAGTAGTCAGGGACGTAATGAAACGCCGTATGGATGAAGTGGACCCCGCAGATCAGCCGGATAAACGTTATAAGGTTATGACGCTCTCCCAAACAGGTGAAATAAGACACCGCGAAGCTGGAAAAGGCAAGAACCCACCTGAATGGCTTGGCATGTATTTTGAGAATGGATCGTCAACATGGTTTGCAGCGAAAGCAGGTGATGTGGTCTATTCTTCGATTGATCTTTGGAAAGGCTGTATAGCCGTGGTTCCAGCAGAATTCGACGGCGCAGTTGTTACAAAAGAATTCCCTATCTATGAGGTAACAGATGCCCGTCTTGATGCGGAGTTTTTATCATTCCTATTGCGGAGCCGTTATTACCAGCGTGCATTCCGTGCTATTACCACAGGGCACAGTAATAGGAGAAGAACACAAATGATAGATTTCGAAGCGCTTGAAATTTGTTTCCCTGCTGAGCGTGATGAACAACGGCGCCTGATCGAAAGGGTGCGAAAGGCACGTAACGCACAAAGAGAAGCGCAGGCGATGATAGAGAGAGAGATGGCGGCGTTCAGTGAGATCATTGACGGGCGTCATGATGAGGAGTTGCCTGAAATTGAAACTTCAGAAGTTGCGGAGGAATAGGAAAGAAAAAGTACATGATGCAAATGAATCAAAAAGTGACGCCATGAACATTCCCTTATTGCAAAAACACTTAGCCGCATACAAAAAACACCTTCAGGATGATCGTGAAAATCACGCGCAGGGGTTTTAGATGAGCGATACAGTCTTTGTATTAGGCGCAGGTTTTTCTTCAAATGCAGAGATGCCCGTTCAAGAAGCCATAATGAAAAATATTGCGTCTTCACTTAGAACAACCGCTTATTACAAAAACGTCTTGGAACTATATTCAAAGCTTTTCAACATCCGAGACAAACGTCTTCTAAATCGAATTCCTCTTGAAGATGTATTCACCTTCCTGGATCGCTCGGTGTCGAATAGAGAGGACATAAACAATTTGCACCTCGATGAAATCCTCCATGCTCAGGCCAGTATGCGAAAACTCATAGCCATGATTTTGAATAAAAACTTAAAAGCTTTTGCTCGCTATGACAAATTTGCTGAGAAAAGACGTTGTTACAACTCTTTTTTTCAGAATCTAATAAACAGAAGAAAAGCGGCACTCGCAAAGGATGAGTTTTCGATAGTGTCCCTTAACTGGGATACAATTCCTGAATATTTCATTAGTAGTATCTCGCGGACAAAAAGACTTAAGCGTATACGAGTTGATTATACCTGTTATGATTACGGCTACAACACCCGTGACCACATACCATCAATATACTTAAAAACATCGAAATATTTTAACCTCAAGCTGATGAAACTTCATGGTTCATTAAATTGGGGCTATTGTTCAAGCTGTGGAAGGCTATATGTGAAATATAGTGAAAGCTCTCCGCCGGTATTTTATGAGAAAAAAGAAGCCGTATGCAAACATTGCTCGCAGACAAATCTGAAGAGGTTGATGATTACTCCAACGCTTGTGAAAGACCTGAATAATACACATCTTAAAATGATCTGGCATAATGCTCTGATGGATTTGCAAGAGGCAAAGCGGATCGTCTTTGTGGGATACTCATTTCCGTTGGCCGATTTTGAATTTCGTTATATTCTTACAAAGGCTATTGCAGGCTCAAAGGGAAAGAGGAAGAAGAAAATTAGAGTTATCTTGTATCCGCCAAATGACTTCAAATTGAAATATAACGTCTCTGAAGATGAGTGGAGAAAAATGAAATGGGCGCGAAATCTGGTTAAGGAAAGATACAACAATTTCTTCGGGAGCCACAACTTGAAGTTCAAGAACTTAGATGCAATAGATTTTATGAAGGACAATAGGCAGATATGGGATTGGTAGAGAGAACTTCTGGGGAAAGATGAATTATAAGATAATCGTAACTTTGATCCCATTCATCATAGTGTTCGGATCATTCGTTGCAATACTTTTGCTTCTATACGCATATGGGCAAAGCAGGAAAGGTCGCCGGTCTCCTTTGATACGTCAATTACTGAGAAGCCCTGGGGAATCCCTCCGTGTTCAGATTGAGGACTTGAGTGATAAAATCAATGATTACCTGATGAAAGCTCTATTCTTCCCTCTTGCAATGTACTCGATATATCTTACTCAAAAATATATCGGTGGAATAAAAGAGGATGCCTTTGTTCTTATGGTTTACACTTCAGTTGCAATTGCAACCATCATTTTTTGTTTCATCAAATTATGGAGATTATTAAAACAGCGAACGGCCTTGCGCCTGGGCCTTGACTGTGAACTGGCCGTCGGTCAAGAACTGAATCATCTCATGCTTGCGGGATGTCGGATATATCATGACTTCCCTGCGGAAAAGTTTAACATCGATCATATCGTTGTGGGATCCAAAGGCGTTTTTGCAATCGAGACAAAGGGACGCGCGAAACCTGATAAGAAAGGTGGGACAGAAGAAGCTAAAGTTGTTTATGATGGGCAGAGTTTAAGGTTTCCCAACTGGTCTGAAAGTGAACCCTTAGAACAAGCAATAAGCCAGGCCTCTTGGCTTTCAAAATGGCTTAACAACGCGGTTGGTGAACCTGTAGCTGTACAGCCGGTTCTTGCATTGCCAGGGTGGTATGTCGTCAGAGAAAAACCGGCAGACTTGTTCATCTTCAATGGTAAAAACCCTGATTTCATGCTGAAATGTAGCAATACGTCCTTGTCTGAAACGTTAATCAATAGAATTATTTACCAGGTGGAACAGCGTTGTCGTGATATCGAGCCGGTAGCTTATGCAAAAAAACCACATCAATAATAAGGTATGTCATCCACAGGCGCGATAGCAGCATATAAAGGGTATAGAAACCAGGCGCTTTATGCTCTTCACAGGGTTCTTAAATCACAACAGCACGGCATATATTTCCAGCCTGAAAAATACGAAGACCTTGCCGTTTTTGAGGATTCGGGTGAGATATTAGAAGCGATTCAAGTTAAAGACTTAACGGCAAATCTTGCCCTTTCAGATTTTTCCCCGGAAAAACCAGATTCGTTCTTTGTGAGATCTCTGCAGTTAATCAAGGAACATTCTAGTGTAAGAATAAGGATTATTAGCTTTGGTCCAGTAGGGCCTGAAATGAGTAGCGCCTGGGCAGGGGACAGAAGTTCTCGGAGCGCTATAACAAAGAAGCTCAGCATACACGGTTTTTCCTCCTACGATGTAGAGACACTATTCAGTAAGATTGAAATCCTACCAGCCGATGAAAGTACATTAAGAAATGCGATCTTTGCTTTTCTTAAAAGTAGCCTCGCAGGTGGAGATCCGGAAAATGCTTTCGACCTTCTTCATTACTGGCTCTACAGGGCATCTGAGAAACGTGAACTGATCACCTACGACACTCTAATATCCAAAATAAACAGTGTAGGCCGTTACCTTTTGGAAAGAGCATCCCACTATCAAGAATGGTTCACTTCCATTGTCCCGTTAGAAGACTCTACCATTGGTGAGGACGAAAGAGAAAGGTTATCAAATGAGTTCTATCAGGGCATCAGCACTCAATATAAGCACATCCTTTCAAACTTCGACATAGTGCGCGAAGATAAACTTCAGTTGATGGAAAACTCGTTACTGAAGAAGAGGGTCGTTATTCTTCACGGTGCATCCGGACAGGGAAAATCAACCCTGGCTTATCGATATTTGAATGATTTTGTTCCAGAGAAATGGCGATACGAGATACGACTGATCGAGAACAGGCAACATGCGTTACGCATTGCGAGAGCCCTTTCAGGTCATGCAAATGCGGTTAGTGCGCCTATGGTTATTTATGTCGATGTTTCTCCTCGTGACAAGGGCTGGCCCGACCTTCTTAAGGAATTATCGACACACAATAATTTTTATGTCCTAGTCACGGTCCGCGAGGAAGATTTCAGAAGAGAATATATCTCTAAGAGTGATTTTGATTTTGAATCCATAGAGCTTACATTTGATGAAAAAGAGGCAGCCCGAATATATGAGAAATTAGCAGCCATCAAGCAACCAGAGCAATTTCTTTCATTTAAAGAGGCGTGGAGCCGGTTTGGTTCCAGCGGCCCGCTAATGGAATTTGTCTATCTTATTACGCAAAATGAATCTCTGCGTGAACGGCTGCGCAGCCAGATAGACAGGCTTCAAGATATGGTGCGTGAAGGCAAGATGGGCAAGAATGAACTTTGTTTAGTTAGAATGGTAGCCGTTGCTTCCGCCTATGATGCTCGCTTAAACGTAAGGCTTTTGTGTGAGATGCTGAATTTGGAGGAACCTGCACGGACCTTAGATTTGTTTGAGAAAGAATATTTTCTAAGGCAGAGTGCCGACAGAAAACATGTTGAAGGATTGCATTCCATCCGGTCTTCAATTGTGGCAGACCTCTTGACAGATGCTACATTCAATCCCTGGTTAAAAGTTGCCACTGACTGCCTATCGTTAATTGTGGAAGATGACATAGAAATCTTCTTGTTGTATTCATTTTCGAGGCGTACCGAGGACTCAGGGAACATGTTTGATACATTGCTCTTGCTTCGGATCAAAACATGGACTGGCTTGGCTGGCGTATTCAGGGCTTTGTTGTGGCTCGGGTTGTCACGGTACATTAGTGGAAACAGGGAATTGATACGTGAACTCTTTGACCGATTTGGTGCCGGGTGGCAGCTTTTCTTAGATTTTGACATCGCGAATGTGTCAGGTGGTTTTGCTGCAGATTGGTTCAGGAACCTCGATTTCATTCCGGCGGAAAACAAAAAGATTATCGCGTCTATCCAAGAAAAGCAATTACCTAAGAAAAACGTTTTTGTGTTTGCCTCTCAATGGATTTCAAAAATGACAGAATCGATTATTCCCCCGGCCGCTTTATCGGATTGGAGTGGACTGTCAGAGATCTGTTTCTGGTTAGGTCATTTGAATATCGAGAGTCCAGTTTTATCAAGTGTTGATGAAAAACTTGTTGACAAGGCTTTGGAAACATTGCCACTTGATTATCTCGGCGATTTGTATTTTGCCCTTTCCTTTTTATGGAAGAATAGGTTTGACTCGTGGATAGAAGAAAAGAAGGATATGGTTCTTACTCGTTTTAGAGAAGAGACAAATACTGTCTTTATCGAAGATGATGGAGAGACAATAAGGACACATTTCATTATTGAGCTGGAGACCAATGAAGAGCCTGCGGATGACCAAAAGGGTACCCCTCGCAGCGACAACAGATTTCACGATGAAGCGCTCAAGAGGGCTGAATTGATAAGAAAGTTATTTCCTGTTCGACAGAACTATGGATGCCAAGGATATGGTCACAGATTTGAAATACTAAAGCTGCCTCACGATGACACGATGAAGACAGCTATTCCAGCGAACCAATTTCCTCCTTCGTGGGGTATTAAATTGAACTCCCGGTTTATCAATATAAGTATTTACGCATACCGGCCTGAGAGCTGGCTGGAATATATAGACTTGATATATCAAGCGCGCAACAGCATATTAGACAGCTTAAAAGACCTCCAAAACGGCATGATAGCTCATTATAGGAAACAGAAATCTGTCGACATATTCAAGCATTACATTGATTCCGTCAAGTGGGAAGAGTGTCGCTCGATTATTTCCAATCCGCCGGCACTTCCAAAAACTGTTGTTGATGAATGGGGGTTTGTTGACGAAGGCAAAATAAAGCAAAGCTCAATTTCAGCAATGAATAGACCGACTGGCGTTGATGAAGGAGCAAAGCATCCCGTAGGTTGGCAGAATACTTCATTAAACCTCTGGCAATACCGTAAATATTTAACTTCCCTAAGGGAATTTACAAGTTCATTGTCACATTTTTATCAGCAAGCAAAAGATGTCATTATTTTAAATGCAATCCTGGGCAAGGCAAAATCCGCTGCAGAAATAGAACAAATACGTCGAGTCGCTTCCGACAATGATATAAAAACCGAGTGGGCCGGGCTTGCTACATACAACTTTGCTGAGGCTGTAAAAAGGCTGCCTTTATTTCAAAAAGAATTCAGAAAACTCTTTTCTTCTTTTTTCGAGAAGGACACGGTTAGTTCCCTAGAGAAACGGGAATCAGAAGCGATTACTAAAGCTTGGAGCCTCTGGTATCAGTTTGCCATGTATCCGGGCCGACACTTTCAAGATTCCGAAAGTGAGGCATTTCAGAAATTAAAAAAAGTTTTAAGGCAAATGCATAAGGATATCCGAAAGAATTTCAGAAAACTGAATGGCAACGTTTCCATTCTTTCTGAAAACGCAGCATGGGAAGACAGTCCAGCATTGTGGATCACATTCGACGTAGCAAATTCCGTAAACCTCTATGAGTCCTTTGAAGCCATAATCAACGCCTTGAAGTCGGCAATAGGTGTTGTGGAGCACAATAGCCTTAAACATTATGCCTTTGAGTTTTGGTGGCCGACCATCGTGATTATTCCATTGATCAGAGGGAAAAGCTTGAATAAAACGGCATGGAAGCTTAATACATTGATACTGGCTAATGGTACTTTTAGTGAAGATAATTGGTGGAATTATATGCCACATCCTGTTCCGGTCGATTCTTGGAATACGTTGGGTTTGTCTTCGTGGGAACATCCTCGCCTTGATCTAGTGAATAGGTTCCATAGTGCAACAGCCTCATTTTCTCTTTTCGTTGCACATTTAAACGATTTCAACAGATTGCCCGAATTGGACGAGAAAGGCACAAACCTGCTCCAAGATTACATTCTGTCCTTAAGCAGTAGACTTAGCGAGATGCTGCAATTATTCTTCGACAGTCTTACTGAAATGCTTAATTATTTCAGTAATCTTGAACAGGGCCAAAAGGAGAGTCGGCCACACCTACTGGAAGCAATAAAGATGTTGGTGGAAATACACAGTCAAATAACGGCTGGAAAGGAATTTCAGGGTAAGGTGGAAATGGGACTATCGGAAACTAAAGATTGGATACCAGAGTTGAAGGCAGCTTTAGGCCAGGCTGAACTTGTTCGAATGTTGTGGATAACAGATATTTTAGAAACATCTTATTCATAAGCGCTTTTTTGTTTCAAGTTGATCTTCTGCTGCTGCATTTCAGGGGGCTTGGCCGAGCATTGCTGAAGCTCTCATTCCTTGCAAGGCGCGGGACAAGCTTGGAGGAGCGAAGGCATGTGCTTGCCCCTGGCAGGAGCTTGAAGCGTGATGCGGAGACAAAGGCCAGTCCCGAGCGGAGCAACATGCTTGAAGCGCCCTCCTTGCTGTGCCGGAATGTTCCGTGCTAAGTCAAGGGATCATGAAGGTACTTTTTGCAAGGGGCATGACAGGGCTGCAAGCTAAATGACTGAGCGAGGGGGCTATGACAAACCTCGTGGCTGCGGGAGTGGCGGGCGGGTGTAGCAGACACACCTTAGCGGCCTTTCCGGGGCACCGTGATAAGAACGTGATAAAAGCACAAAGAAGATGGTATGATTATATCGAAATACATACAAATAAAAAACCCGGTGAAACGCTGATCTGGTGCGGCTTTATTCGGTATTTTCAAGCACTTGTCAAGCTCCCAAAAATGGGAATGGCATTCAAGAGGTCGACGGTTCGATCCCGTTCAGCTCCACTCTTAATTTTAAAAACTTGCCTGTACCACCCCTTCCATCGCTCGGTAGTTTTAATGCACAGTTTGCTTTTTATTTGTATATTATCAGGCATATTCCCCATCTGCAAAGAATGATTGTCAAGGATTAAACCACTCTGATATCATTTAAATCATGGGTACGAAGGTAGTCTGTGCGGGCACTTTTGACCACCTGCATCCGGGGCATGTCGAATTTCTCAAACAGGCGAAAACTATCGGTGATGAACTGACTGTAATCGTTGCGAGGGATGAGACCGTCCAAAGGATAAAGGGTTTTCTGCCGTCTCATAATGAAGAACTGAGGCGAAACAATGTCGAAGGTACGAATATCCCTGATCTCGTGGTGCTCGGCAATCTTGATACGGACCTCTTCCATATCCTCGACAAGTTGGAACCCGATGTTATAGCCCTCGGATACGACCAGCGGGTATCGGAGGATGAGATTTTGAAAAGATTTCCCGGATGCAGGGTTGTGAGGCTCTCGGCATTCCAGCCCGAACACTACAAGTCATCCCATTACCGCAACACAAGCAAATCTTAAAGGCGTGTCAAATAGAAACGGGGACCCTGGAGTCCCCGTTCTTTTTGGTATGAATAAAAAATTATTAAAATTTGAGAGGATTGACAAACAGCACAATAAGAACTACAACAAGAGCATAAATTGCGAGTGACTCGATCATAGCAAGACCGATGATGAGGGTTGTGGTGATCTTACCGGATGCACCCGGATTTCTCGCAACACCCTCAGCTGCGCCTTTCAAGCCGAGACCCTGTCCAATGCCTGTTCCAAGGGCGGCAAGTCCGATCGCAAGGCCGAGGCCAAGGACAATCATGCCATTATAGCCTGGTTTTGCACCAGCAGCCGGAGCAGCTTCCTCAGCAAGGGCGAGAGGTGCAAACAGGGCAAGAGCGATAAGTACTACGAGCATCATTGATAACAGTTTTCTCATTATTCCTTCCTCCTTTCTCCAAGATTAATTAATGTGCCTCCTCGACCGCACCTGCAAGATAAAGACAGGTTAAGAGTATAAAAACATACGCCTGTATTATGCTGACAAGCACACCGAGGCCGAGGATGACGACAGGTACTATGGCCGGAGCCAGAATACCCAATATTATAAGAATCATGTGTTTTGCTATCATGTTACCGAAAAGCCTGACGGAAAGAGTAATGGGCCTTACGATGTGGCCGATGAGCTCGATAAAGAACATGAGTATCATGAGCGGCAGCGCATAGATAGATCTAATAGGCCCGAGGAAATGATTCAAGTACTTGATGCCGTGTACTTTTATGCCGTAGTAATGGGTCGCGAGGAATACGGGGATCGCCATCGAGGCGGTCATGTTGATATTGCTTGTCGGCGATTCGAATCCGGGGATAAGACCCATGAAATTGCTGAGTGCAATATACATGAGGAGGGTGCCGATAAGAGGATAAAACTTCTCTGCCCAGTGGTGCCCTATTGTGGAGTTGGAGAGGTTGAGAGAGAATTCCGCAAAGGTCTCCATCACATTCTGCAGTCCGGACGGCACAAGGCTGAGCTTGCCCCTTAATGCAAGCGAAGCGCCAATCAAAATAATCATTGCGAGCCATGAATATGAAACATACGGTGGTATGTTAGGCAGTAACATATGTAAAAATACTGGTGATTCCACGGCTGTCCTCCTTAGTAACAGGGAATTTGACTACCTGACAGTTTGGGAAATAGTGATGGAAGTCTCCTATTTACCTAGTCACACAAAATAAAAGCTATATTAATTACAAATCCATTTAAAAGTCAAGGTTTTAGGGTTTTAGTTTTTTTATTGTTGCATAAGCTTTTGTAATCTGTGGGTTCCCCCTTGAATTTCCAGGGTAAATCAGCGTGACATCAAGAGCATGGACCCTTTTGAAAGGCCCAGTTCTTTGGAAACAACATCGCATTTTGATTGCAGGAGGAAAAATATTTTTTTGCCGCGATGCACCTCCGGATCATCCCATAGGGATTCGAAATTGCCCTGGCCCTTGCTGATTACGAGACGGGCATTACCGAACTCGCGGTTGAATTCGGGAGAGGTGAATTCCAGCAGTGTGCCTATACAGTCGGAGCCGTTGTCGACCACTGCGCATACGCCGTTAAGCCCGGCTTCGACCGCATCTTCTTTTATCGAATCGTTCAGTACGGGAGACCCCTTTACAACGGCCTTGACTTGTTTGCCCATAGCGGCCAGGACCTCGATAAGTATCCTGTCGAACACGATCTCCCCCGAGTTATCCAGCAGGTAAAGCACTTCAGGATTGTCATTGAGAGCAGCTTTGAACGCCTGGTACACGTCTACCGTAATAGGACCGCTCAACGCCCTTTCAATGGTTCCGATGATATCGACGGAGGTGAATATACCGAAATCTATCACGTTGCCGGCAATCGCAAGCCGCGTTGCCGTCCATAAAGGATCGCTGCTCCGCCCCACTCTCTTCTTCAACTCGGGATAGAGTCCCAGCGCCAATTGATTGTATTCTGATTTTATTTCCTTGAAAGGATCCTTGCCGAGCAACTGCCTGATCTTCCTGTGAAGGAATGTGGTCGAATACGCAGGGGGACGGGACATGTCAGTCGCCCTGATCTCGTCAACTACGCCTTTGAGTATATCCGCCTGCAGCGCCTCGTCATTTGTACCAAGCCTGGCAGCGATGATCGCCTGTTTGAAAAAGCAGGGGAAACAGTCTAAATGAACCCTCATGGTTAAACTCTAAATTCTAATATCGAAATTCTAAACAAATTCAAAGGACAAAAAACAGTTTTAAGTTTTGGGCTTCGGATTCAAGTATTGTTTAGAAATTAGTGCTTAGTATTTAGGATTTCTCCTTTCTGAGCGCCCTGTCCGCGATATCCTTTCTGTACTGCATACCGTCGAAATGGATCTTCTTGATAGCCTCATAGGCCCGCTCTTTGGCGGCTTTTATGTCTTTCCCGATCCCGGTAACCCCCAGCACCCTTCCGCCGTTGGTGACTACCGTGCCGTTGTTATTAAAGGTCGTTCCGGCATGGAAGACAGCCACGTTTTCCATGTCCTTTACGTCATCGAGCCCGGTGATGACCTTTCCTTTCTCGTACGCGCCCGGATATCCTTTTGCTGCAAGGACAACGCAAACGGAAGCATCTTTCTTCCATGTGACATCGATCTCGGCAAGCCTCTCATCGGCAATCGCCATTGAGATGTCCATGAAGTCGGAATCGAGCCTCGACAGTACCGGCTGCGTTTCAGGATCTCCGAGCCTGCAGTTGAATTCAAGCACCGACGGTTTGCCGCCTTTGAGCATAAGACCTGCGTAAAGGACACCTTTGTATTTGATCCCTTCCGACCTCAATCCGTTGACGGTCGGTTTCATTATCTTTTCCATGACGATTGCTTCGAGATCCTCGGTGACCACGGGCGCGGGGCTGTATGCGCCCATACCTCCGGTATTCGGCCCCCTGTCCCCATCGAATATCCTCTTATGGTCCTGGGAACTCACCATCGGCACAATGGTCGTCCCGTCGGTGAAAGCCATAAAGGACGCCTCCTCTCCCTGCAGGCATTCTTCAACGATCACCCTGTTTCCGGCATCGCCGAACTCCTTATCTTTCATAATCCGCTTTAACGCATCTATGGCTTCGTCCACGGTTGAGGCAACGATAACGCCCTTTCCCGCTGCAAGCCCGTCCGCCTTTATGACGATAGGCGCCCCTTTCATCCTCACGTAATCCTCGGCATGGAGGTACGAGGTGAACACTTTGTATTCGGCGGTGGGGATACGGTATTTCTTCATGAACTCCTTGGAAAAGACCTTGCTCGATTCCAGTTGAGCCGCAGCCTTTGCAGGGCCTACTATCCTCCTGTTGTCCTTCTCGAAAACATCGACAATGCCTTTTGAAAGCGGGGCTTCAGGTCCGACGATGGTGAGGTCTATCCATTCATACCTTACAAAATCAACCAGCTCATTATAGTTGCCGGTGCCCATGTCGAAGCATTCGGCTATTTCGGCTATACCGGCGTTCCCCGGTGAACAAAATACCTTATCCACATGCCTGCTCTGGGACAGTTTCCAGACAATGGCATGCTCTCTTCCGCCGCCGCCTACAACTAGAACTTTCATATAACCTCCACGTATAAGTCTATAAGTCAATAGTCGGCCGCCGGCAGTCAAAAAAACTCTTTCCGGCTATCGACTGAGGACTGTAGACTGCCGGCTGCTTTTTATTTTTTCCCAGTCACCCTGACAAGATAATCGGCGATAAGCGTGTCATACCGTGCGGTATGAGCAAAAACCTTCCTTGCCAGGTTGAGTTTTGTTTCTTTCGACAATTCGCCTTTAGCGGCCTTTATCTCCCCGATAACCTTTACATAATCATCGGGGTCAACGACAACGGCCACATCCTGAAAGTTCTTTGCCGAAGCCCTGAGCATGGTGGGGCCGCCGATATCGATATTCTCGATGGCCTCATCGAACGTCACATTCGGCTTCGAGGTGGTCGCTTCAAAGGGATACAGGTTCACAACAACCATATCTATGGTCTTGATGCCGTGCCTCTGTATGTCCTCCATATCCTTCGGATTGCTCCGCCGCGAAAGCAGACCGCCGTGAATCTTCGGATGCAGCGTCTTCAGCCTCCCGTCGAGCATCTCGGGGAACCCTGTATATTCGGAAACCTCGATAACCGGAACGCCGGCGTCGCGAAGCGCTTTCGCGGTCCCCCCGGTCGACAATATCTCGATCCCCATTCCGGATAATTCCTTTGCAAAATCGACAACACCCTTCTTGTCAGAGACACTGATAAGTGCTCTTTTGATCATTATCCCGCCCTCCTGTCATATAGTGATTAGCGGCCGGTGTTGAATATCAGTACTGAGTGCCGTGCTGATACCGACACTAACCACTGACACTGCAGCTACGACTTTCTCGATGTCTTGGCAATAAACCCTGAATAGACCTGCTTGACCTTTACGCTTTTGCACTCAGGACATTTTACTTTCCTGGTCTCTTTTTCACTAACGCTCATTACCTTTGAAAAGGTCCCATCACACTTCTGGCACTTGAAATCATAGGTAGGCATGGCCCCCTCCTCACAGAAATTTCATTTTCCTTACATTTTATCACAATACGCCTTTTTCTTTAAGGCTCACGTATCTGCCGTCACCCAGAATTATGTGGTCGAGGACCTGTATCCCGATGATTTCTCCGGCAACCCTCAGCCTTTCGGTAACGGCAATATCGTCCCGGCTCGGGGCCGGGTCGCCGCTGGGATGGTTATGAACGAATATGACCGATGCAGCGGATTCCTTTATGGCCTCCCTGAAAGCCTCCCGCGGGTGAATAAGGGAATTCGTAAGCGTCCCCTCCGAAACCTTGCTTTCCCTTATTAACCTGTTCTTCGTATCAAGCAGGACAGAGATGAAAAATTCCTTTTTCAGGCTCTTGAAACGGGGCGCAAAATACGAATACAGTGCATGGCCCGAAGAAAATACGGGCTTGCCGCCGGAAGATTCGCTCATCAATCTCTTGCCCAGCTCAAAGGCGGCCTTGATCTGGGCGATTTTGGCGGTTCCGAGCCCTTTCAAAGAGGCCAGTTCCGAAATCGATGCGGCATCGATATTCCTCAGTTCCTTAAAAGTCTCCAGAAGGGTCATCGCGAGGCTCAGCACGCCTCTTCGTCCGCTTCCCGTCCTGAGGATTATTGCAAGAAGCTGGGCGTCCGACAGGCTTTCAGCGCCGTACCTGACAAGCCTCTCCCGCGGTCTTTCGTTTTCCGGCCAGTCCTTCACTTTGGGGGTTATCATGTCTTCGGTCTTTTGTTCCATTTCATTTCCAGGGCCGGAATTCGCCCTGACTTGTATTTTCCTCATATCCTATGCCTCACTCCGGTAAGGACATATAATAGCACTTTTTAGAATTTTCAGTGTATATTCAATCACCTTGCCTTTTCTGCGGGAGCGTGAAATAGAATACCGCCCCTTTCCCGACGCTTCCTTCAGCCCATACCCGTCCGCCGTGCCGGACAACGATGCGCTGAACAATGGAGAGCCCTATGCCGGTCCCCTCAAAACCCTCATCTCCGTGCATTCGCTGAAAGACGTCGAACAGTCTGTTCGCAAAGCGCATATCGAATCCCACCCCGTTGTCTTTTACGTAGTACAGAACGTCATTCCCGTCGTAGCGGCTGCCGGCCTCGATTACAGCCTCCTCCCTTGTCCTCGTAAATTTGAACGCATTGGACAGAAGGTTCATGATAACCTGCCGTATCAATGAGGGGTCAGCGTATGCGGGGAGCAGTTTTCCCGCCTTCAGATGTACCTTTCTTCCGGGGACTATCGTCCTGAGCTCTTCAAATACAGTGCTTACAAGCTCCTCCATATCCACATCAAGCAGGTTCATACGCTGCCGGCCCGAACGGGAAAAGGCGAGCAGGTCATTGATAAGCCTCTCCATATTCTGCACATTTGCCAGGATCGTGTTCAGCATATCCAGACCTGCCGCATCGAGGTCGTCGGAATGTTTTCTCAGCAGCCTCCGGGCAAAACCGCCTATCGCCACAAGGGGTGCCCGCAGGTCATGGGAAACGGAATGGCTGAAGGCGTCAAGTTCCCTGTTGGTTTCCGTAAGCTCCAGGATGCGCTGTTCGAGCTCGCGATTGAGCTTTCTTATCTCCTCTTCGGCCTGCTTGCGCCCGGTGATATCATGTATTATCCCCTGATACCCCAGAATGGCGCCTTCACGATCATGCCTCACCGTTGAAGTGATGAGACAGTATATATCCGTACCGTTCTTCCTGCGCAGCCGCATTTCGTAATCTTTCAACGAGCCTTTCTCCTCAATCTCCCGTTGAAACTTGTCGCGGTCGGCGGAATCGGCATACAGTTCATGAATGTCCATCCCGAGGAGTTCGTCCCACGCATAACCGAAGAGCTCCGATGCAGCTTTATTGATTTCCAGTATCAAACCCTCTCTGGAGGAGATATAGATCACATCTCTCGACTCCTCGAAAAGGGCCCGGTACCTGTCTTCGCTTTGCTGAATACTCTCATAGGTGCAGGCGTATCCAGCCTCGAATTCGGCGAGTCGCCTGCGCACATGCGCCAGTTCCTCAATAAGTTGTTCTCTTGTCTTGTCCTCATCCATATTCGCGTCCGTGGAGTACATGCCCGCTGCTCATCTGTACTCGAATGCTTGTAATTTTCTTTATTATATACCTTAACGGCATGATGAGGCTATTTCACGGCATCTGGCTCCCTTTGCCGTAGGCGCTATCAGCTATCAATTGATGAAAATTTCCATGTACCATTCCATTTGAAAAGCACAGATATCAAGTGCTCTCACCTTATGATATGCACCTTGACAAGCGGTAAAGCATCTTTTAGAATTTTGCAAAGAGAGGAATTTAAACTATTGCTGGATAGACAACAGAACCATTATATGACGCATGCCCGTTTCTTTCAGCTATCTCTGTGCTGGCCCTTTATCGTGTGGCTTTTATATTTATTGTTTTCCTCATTTAAAGACCACCGCGGGATCACTTTCATAGTAAAGGGCCTGTATGATTCCTGCCCTATCTTTGTTCCTTACGCCTTATTTGCCGCACTGGTATGGAGGCTGGCCAAGGGCAGGTCATTCAGGCAATTGATTATGATAGCGTTCATTGCCCCGATTGTATGGGGGATTTTTTACGTATTTTCTCATATGGTGCAGTTTTACATTAAGGAGCATATAGTCGAGGGATGGTTCGTCCTTGCCGTCATATTTTTCTGGGCAACCGTTGTCGGATATCTAATTGAAATAATTCCCTTGGCCATACTGGTCATATTTAAGGATGATTTCAAGTCCGGCCAACCGGTACATAATCAATAATCTCCGCACGGACCCTTTTCTCCCTGATATTTTGCATTTCTGAGAAAGGATTTGCAGAATTGCAAAAAATCCTGCATCAAAAAAACAATAAAATCAATGCACCAATCCTGGTACGCCTCTTGCGTGTAATATCCAAAAAACAATAATGAGGAGGTCACGAGGATGCAAAACGCAGAGTATGCAGTGAGATCAGCCTACCCTGGCGCGGGGTACGGCGCTTTCCAGGAAGGCGTGAAAAAGGTTACAGTGAAGAAAAACGGCCGGGGTCTTAATAAGCTGAAGCTATGCCCTTTTACCCTTGAGCCGTTTGAGAATTGCCGTACAGCAATAGCCATTAATAAAAACCAATGTCCCTTTAGCCTTGAATCCTGTTTTCAAAAGTTATCCATGGGCCATTAGACCTTATTGGTCCCGGCGATTCCCGGACAGTTCAAAGGTACCCTAAAAATACCGGGGTTCGATAACAGCGGCTGGCATTGCAGATAGAATCTCAGAGGCAAGGGGGGGCGGTATTATTTAACCCTCGCCCCCTGCTTCACGTCCCTGTCGAGCGAGAGAATGGAAAGGGTCCCTTCATCGTCGGTTGCCGCGAGAAGCATTCCCTGAGACTCAATGCCCATGAGCTTTGCGGGCTTCAGATTAGCCACGACGACGATCTTTTTCCCGATAAGGCACTCAGGGTCATATGCTTTGCCTATCCCCGCAACGATCTGCCTCTCTTCCCCTGTATCGACTTTCAGTTTTATCAGTTTTTCCGATTTCTCGACACGCTCGGCGCTGATTACCATGCCGACCTTTAATTCGACTTTAGCGAAGTCCTCTATACCGATCAATTCCCTAACACCCTGCTCGGCCATATGTGCCTTCTCCTTTTTCTGCTCTTTTTTCCGTACGTGCTCTCCGCTCTTTTCGATCCTGGGGAAAAGCTGCTCCCCTTTGGAGATTTTGATCTCGTAAGCCGGCATCCAATCCCATGCGAATATTTCCGGACGGCCCTGCATTACCTCTCCGGCGAGCGCTTTCAGCCCGATCTGCTTCCACATATTTTCCGCTGTCGCGGGCATAAAGGGATAGATCGAAAGCGCGACCAGCCTCAGGGCGTTCCAGAGGTCGAACATGACCCGCTTGAGCCCGTCCGGATTACCCTTTGCGAGTTTCCACGGCTCTGTCCGGGCTATATAGTTGTTTGAGGCCCTGATTAATTCCCATATAGTTTCGAGTATGAGGTTGAAATGCAGATGCGACCAGTCCCGCTCATTATGCACACGCCCGGTCATATCGATGCACCGGGTTGCAAACTCGTTGGGCACGGTCAGATATGCGGCGGGCGTTTCGATTGCCCCGTCAAAGTATTTCTCTGCCATAGTAAGAAACCTGCTCAGGAGGTTGCCGAGGTCATTGGCAAGGTCGGTATTTATACGGCGCACAAGGGCCTCTTCCGAGAAATCCCCGTCAAGGCCGAAAGGCACTTCCCTGAAAAGGAAATACCGGAATGCATCAACACCGTACTTATCGGCAATTGCATTGGGATCGACCACATTGCCGAGGGATTTGGACATCTTCCTGCCGTCGACCGTCCACCAGCCGTGCGCAAAGATATTCCGGGGCAGCGGCAGGTTCAGGGCCATGAGCATGGTCGACCAGTAAACCGCATGGGTGGTAAGGATGTCCTTGCCCACAAGGTGGTGCGTTGCGGGCCACCAGAATTCACCGAGCCGCGCGTTCTCAGCGCCGGGGGCCAGGTACCTCGTAGCGGAGAAGTAATTTACCAGGGCATCGAACCAGACATAGGTGACAAAGGTATCATCAAAAGGAAGCGGGATGCCCCAGGACAGCCTGCTTATCGGCCTTGAGATGCAGAGGTCTCCGAGGGTGTTGTTCTTTAAAAACCCGAGGACCTCGTTCCTGCGGGTCTCGGGCAATATGTAGTCCGGGTCATCTTCGACATGCCTGATCAGCCTTTCCTGATATTTCGACATCAGAAAGAAGTAGTTCTCCTCATGTATCTGCTCGACAGGCCGTCCGCAATCAGGGCACTTCCCATCAACCAGGTCCTTTTCTGTCCAGAACCGCTCATCCGGCGTGCAATACCATCCGGAATAGCCCCTTTTCTCTATCTCTCCTTTGTCCCACAGCATTTGCATGAGCCCCTGCACGGTCTTGATATGCCGGGGGTCGGTGGTGCGGATAAAGGCATCGTTTGATATATTGAGCTTGTCCCAGAGACCCTTGAAGTTCCCGACCATGATATCCGCCTGCTCCTTGGGCGCTCTCCCCCTCTCTTGTGCGGCCTTTTCCACCTTCTGTCCGTGCTCGTCAGTGCCGGTCAAAAAGAATACGGGGTTCCCCTGCAACCTGTTATAACGCGCCAGAATGTCCGCTGCAATGGTGGTATAAGCGTGGCCGATGTGCGGAATGTCGTTTACGTAGTATATGGGAGTAGTTACATAGAATTTATCGCCGCCGGTCATTTCTTGAAGCGTCTCCTTCTGTTCCTGCGGCGGCCGTGCCTCTTCTCCTGCTGTCCTGCTTCGCCCTCTTTTGGCGTACATGCCGCCCCGGGAGAGGCCGCGCCGCCCCCTTCATTTTTAGGTTCCTGTTTGGCTTCAGGGCGCCTTTCCAGCGCATTGTTTTTACGGACCAAATCGGTCTTTAACAGGATCTTTGAAATCGTCTGCTCGATAACCTCGATAGGCGCGTCCTCCGCCCCGATAGGGATATCGTCGTCCGCCGCTATACCGCCCAGATCGCCTTCATACTCATACCTGAGGCAGCACATAAGCCTGCTGCAGAGGCCGGAAAGCTTTCCGACATTCAGAACAAGCTCCTGCTTCTTGGCCATCTTAATCGATACGGGGTCAAAAGAAGACAGGAATGTGTTGCAGCAGAGTTCCCTGCCGCAGATGCCAAGGCCGCCGATAAGCTTTGCTTCGTCCCTCACCCCTATCTGCCTCATCTCGATCCTGGTCTTGAATTTTGCCGCAAGGTCTTTTACCAGCTCCCTGAAATCTATCCTGCCGTCTGCGGTGAAATATAATATTATGCGCTTCCGGTCAAGAGTGGCCTCAGCGCCGACGAGCTTCATGGGCAGCCCGCGGGCCATTATGCGTTCGAGGCAAAACGCACGCGCGTCCTTTTCGAGTCGCCTGTTGTCGTCGCGTGCCCTGAAGTCCTCCGCCGTAGTCATCCTCAGGACTTTCTTGAACTCCCTTTCGCCTTGCTCAACGGAGCGCTTTTCCTTTACTATTGTTCCGATGCTGAGCCCGAAATCGGACTCTACCACCACGGGGTCCCCTTTCTTCAGGTCTATCCCGTTGACTTCGAAATCATATATCTTACCGCACGGTTTGAATCTCACTCCGACTACATCCGGCATCTATATCCTCCGAGAAGATTAAAAATCAAAAAGAAAAATTCAGAATAAATGAAGCCCTCAATTTTGATTTTTCCATTTTAAGTTTTGCATTATTGCGGACACATAATTCCATGATATTGATTTATTGAGGTTAAAATCAAGAAGGCCCCTGAGCTTTTGCAGGCTTTGGTATGCCTCAAACACGGACTGGAGGTTGATATTTTTATATGCCCTGTCCTTTTCCCTGCCGTACATCAAATCGGTTTCGCTGCCGGTAATCTTGAAAACGGCCATATCTCTCAACAGGATAAAGGACATATCGAGCCAAGTCCTGATTGCACTCTTGTCGGCCCATACGTCCTTCGATTCTCCGCTTATCATACCATCGAGGAGTTTCATGAACCATTCCCTCTCATGTATGAAATCACCGGACAGTGCAAGCCCGGGCCTTCCCATCGAAAGCTTCAGGACAAAGTCCAGATCCTCTGCCTTGACGATCCCTGAAACTATTTTCTTGAATTCTTCGACTGGCAGGGGATAGAAACGTACGTTCGTACACCTCGATCTGATGGTATCAGGGAGCCCGTCGGGGGTGGACGTTATAAGCACTATGATGCTGCCCGGCGGAGGCTCCTCCAGGGTCTTCAAAAAGGCATTTGCCGCGTTGATGTTCATCGCATCGGCATCGTCGATTATGACGACCTTTTTGCTGCCCTCAAACGGCTTCAGAAAAAGGACCTCCTCTATCTTTCTTACAGCATCTATCTTTATTTCATCCCCGTCGGGAGAGAAGAGCGTGATGTCCGGATGCATTTCAGCGTCTATCTTCCTGCATGAAGAGCATTCGTCACAGCAGTCGAAGTCGACCGGGCTGAGGCAATTGACGGCCTTTGCATAGTTAAGCGCTGCAAGCCTTTTCCCGATTCCCCTGTCGCCGGACAAGAGAAGGGCCGAGGGCACCCTGCTTCTTCTCAACGTGCCGAAAAATATCCTTAATGCCCTTTCCTGACCTGCTATGTCCTTAAGCGCCATAATAAAATCAATTCAAAATGCAAAGCGCACAATGCACCATGCAAAATTACTGGATCCCTCAATTTTGAATTTTTAATTTTAAATTTTGCATTGCTGTACTCACGATTTCCCATACTTTCACGCCGATTTCCTCAGGGGGCCTGGACGCGTCGACGATCCTGAACCTTTCGGGCTCGCTCTCCGCGATCTTAAGGTATCCCGCTCTCACCCTTTTATGGAATTCGATGCTCTCGAGTTCGAGCCTGTCGATCTTATTGACGCCCCTGTTTCTCCTGAGTCCCTCCTCGACATCGAGGTCGAAAAGTATGGTAAGGTCCGGCCTTATACCGCCCGTGGCTATCCTGTCTATGGAATTGATCAGGGAGAGGTCTATGCCCCGTGCATAGCCTTGGTACGCAATTGTCGAATCGGTAAACCTGTCGGTAATTACGATTGTGCCCTCATTGACAGCCGGCAGTATCCTTTCAGCCAGGTGCTGCACCCTCGCCGCATTGTACAGGAGGAGCTCGGTCATATACGACATCTCCCTGTGCTCGGGCAGGAGCAGTAGCTCTCTTATTCTGCTTCCGATGACCGTTCCTCCCGGCTCATGGGTCAGGACCGTAACGCAGCCCTCATCTGAAAGGCGCTCGGACAGCAGTTTAGCCTGGGTGGTCTTGCCGGTACCTTCTATTCCCTCGAACGATATGAAAACACCTTTCCGGAGTTTCATCGCCTGGTGTCCGGTCCCGGCATAGATATTGCCGCCATCGGGATTACTCTACCGCCTCTTTCAGTCTCATGGTCAACTGGAATATCTTGATCGCCTCCTCAACACTCCTTGACCCTGCGCCGCATGACGGCGTAAGGAGAATACGGGAATTGACCAGCCCGGAAGGCACATGCTCGCATAATTTCTTGAGATTGCGTTTCATCACCCCGACAAGTTTTTCATCATCGACAGCGTTGATGACATCTGATGTCGGGACAATGCCCCACGCGAGATAGCCCCCGCCCTGCAGGAAGTCCTTTATGTCCTCATGGTATATGGCGAGGGTATCGAAATATTCGAAGGCATCGAAGTTGAGTATTTTCACACCGCTCCGTATGGCTACGGGCCAATCCGCCCTTCCGCAGCAATGGATGCCGGAGATGGCCCCTGCGTCTTCAATTGCGGAGACCGTGTCCTTAAGCAGCCTCAGCACCTCCGGGGTATCCACCCCGAGATAAGACGAACTGCCCAATGCGGAAAGGATGGGCTCGTCAATGAAGATTATGACCCTGTCCGCGTGCTGTTTGAGCATGCTCACCTGCCAGCGCATTTTCGCTTTCAGGAGCATGGAAGCGATCTCCCGCAACTCCTCGTCAAAATAAATATACCTGCCGCAGTTATCCTTGAGGCCGAGCGTAAAGGTGACCGGTCCAGTGATGTGGCCTTTCAGGATAGGGAACCGCCTTCCCTTTATCTTCCCCAGAAAGGTATGCAATCCCGCCGCATAATCTCTCGATATGGCTATTTTCGCGCTGTCCGGGCACGATTCATAAAACCGTTCAAGCTCGTCGCTGTCGTCCCTCAGGATCCATACCGTCTCCTCGTTCTCATTCATCCTGAGGAAAGGCATTCCCTCCGTATACTGGACATTCATCGATTCTTTGAAGGAGATTTGGGGCAACTGCGGCCAGAAAGGGATGTCGAACGTCCTGAGCACAAGCTCACAGGCGTCTTCCGCGCTCTTATGGGGCAGGCTGCCGATCCCGGTAGTGGAAAAAGGCTTGATAATATCGGACATTCTTTATTATAGCAAATGGCAAAACGAAAAATGTAAAATATACAGCGCCGGGAGCGGGACAGGATGCAGAAGTTCCTTGTGAGGTTTTCAGCCCATAGCCCGGTGACTCAGGGAAAGAGATGGTATTCGTTACACATAGGGCCGCCGCATTCGGGAGTGCGCATAACCTGTGCGCTTCAAAGTATATCCTCACCCTCCTTATCCTGCTGTCCCTCGCCTTCCCTTTCAAGGGGGACTGCTTCACTCTCTCCGCTGATGAGATCCTCAAACTTCAGACCGCATTAAAAAGCAAAACAACCGGGGAGAGGATAGCCCTGCTCGCGGAAAAATTCGTTGGCACACCGTACGATACCGACCCCGTAGGAGAATATGTTACCAGGGCAGCCATAACTGCGGACGAGAGAGTCGACTGTATGTACTTGATCTTCAGGTCTGTAGAGCTTGCCCTGAGCTCTACCCCCGGGGAGGCGGTCCAGGTGGCGCTGGATAAGCGGTTCCATTCAAAAGGCGTACTCGAAAACGGCAGGGTGATCAACTACGATGACCGCTTTGAATACGGAGAGGACATGATATACAGCGGCAAATGGGGCAGGGAAATAACGCAGGAAATCGGCAACGCGGTGCCCGTAAAAAGGACGGGGGGCCGTAACGCGGTCGCTATGCTTCCACCCGGCGAGCTGCTTAAAGGAGCAGGAAAACTGAAAGACGGAGATATCGTCTTTTTTGTAAAAAAACCAGGGAGAAGGGTCAGGGGAGAGCTTATCGGACATCTGGGGATAATCAAGACAGAGCACGGGCTGCCGTATACGATAGGAGCCGATTCGTACCGGGAATACAGGGAAATCTATCTGATCCATGCAAGCGGGGAAAAAGGCAAAGGCGGATCTGTAAAAAAAGTGCCCTTAAAAGGCTATATAATGAAAATGCCTTTCATAGGAGCCAAGATAACGAGATTCCCTTAATCCTCCAGTTTTTTGAGTATCGCCGGGAATTGAGTTTTGAAATCAGGGGAAATCCTCCCCAGAAAAACTTTCAACCCTTTCATTTCAATGTTCAGGTCTTCCTTTTCCTGTAAGGACCCGTCCAATCGTTCGGATAATTCGCCGACCTTCTCGGTCAGGGTCTTCAACTCCTGCTCCACAAGATTCAACCTCTCCTGCAAGGCTATAATATCTTTCATGGCCAGCTCCTTTTATCCTCTTCTCTGAGCCCTGGTCCTTTTGCGGAGTTTTTTGTGCTTGTGCTTGCGCATCTTCTTCTTACGCCATTTTACAACGTTCCCCACACCATCACCTCCTTTTCACAACGTTACTGCGTTATCGCGCTATAACGCTTTACTCCCGACTCTGTAACGCCTTTATGTAACCGTTTCCATAAACGCCTCAAGCTGAAGCGCAGTAGCGGACGATTCCGTCCCGTCATAGGGGATACTTATGCAGGGTATGCCGTAGTCCCTGCTTACGGCCTTCAGCAGCGCAGTCACTATGGTACCCGGCATACAGCCGAAGGGCATTGCGTTGATGATGCCGGACGCCCCTTTTTCTATAAGATCTATAGCCTTGCCTATGCTTAAAACGGTTTCGCCCTCGAAAGATTCATGGACATACGGCGATGCTTTGCTCAAAATATCTTTTATCTTCGGCTCTTTCAGTGTCTTGAGAAAACCTTTGAAGTACTTGCAAGACCTGTGCTCTATTCTATGCTGCATAAAATCTTTGATGAAGATATTCATCATAGCAGACCTGCGCCTTTTTATCAAGGCCTTTCTCAAAGACATGGCATTGACATAGTAGAGCCATTCCTCTATGGGCGCCAGCCACACCTCTCCGCCGAGGGACTCTATTTTCCTCACCAGATCCTCGTTGGAGAACCTGTGGGTCCTTACAAATATTTCGCCGATAATGCCGATGAGCGGTCTCTTCCCGCTCCGCCGGGGAAGCGCCATAAAGTCGTTCCTCATATTCTTCAGGACGCTCTCCAGATTCCCGTTCCGGCTCAGGAGGCCGCCGTATATCTTATTTAAGTATACCCGGTAATTCTCTTCCGCACTACCTGCTTCTTTCTCGTACGGCCTCGTCTCGTGCAGACATTTTGTCAAAAGGTCGTATGCGACGATGCCCCGCCACGCCATCATGGGGAAGCCTCCGCCTGCAATGCCGAGGTCCTTGTAGAATTCCACGTCCTGGTTGGGGGCGAATATGGGAATATTTCCGAGACCGAGTTCCTCGAGAATGAGCTTGTGCGAAATGTTATACTGCCCGAACCTGCAGGGACCGGTTCCGGACGGCATGAAAAAGGCGGCCTCTTCAGGGTTGAACCCGGGGGACAGTATCTTTTTCAGCATATCGCCGGCAGTGACCAGATAGGGATAACACTCCTTGCCTGATACGTATCTTCTGCCGACATCAACGGATTCCCTGTCGGATTCGGGCAAAACCTCAGCGGGGACGCCGCAGTATTCAAAGGCCGACTTAAGGGCAAAGGCATGCGCTCCCATCCTCGGGATATATACGGTCCGCCTCTTCAGTAACGAGTGACGGGTTTTCGGATTCCTTCTTATTTTTTGACTTGTCACTGGCAACTTGTTACTGCCTTTATATTGCTGTTCAATGCTGTCGAGGAACGCCTCGCATCGGGTTATGGCCCCCGCATCAGCGCTGTGCTCGTCTATCTCCAAATGCAGGAACGGCTTGCCCTCCATCTCCTCCTTGAAGTATTTAAGGATGAAAGAGTCGGGACCGCACGAAAAATTTCCTATATAAATCGCGTAAAGGTTCGGCGTGTTCCTGATAATCCTTGCCGCTTTCAGTATCTTCTGCCCCGACCTCCAGTACATATTGGGCCAGGAACCCCGTATTCCCTCTTTTTCAAGCGGGAGCATGTCCATAGGGATGGAGAGGACATTGATAGAGGAGAGCTTTTTGGGGATATCAAGATTCATGCTTGAATCAAAGGCATTATATGCCCTCCCGACGATGGCGACGACCGGGCCTCCGCGTTTCAGCGCTTCAGAGCTGAAGAATTCCTTCCCTTTGCCGTCTATCGCCCTCCTGAACCCGTCCTGGGCGGATCGGGCGCTATCCAGGGCCCTGTCAATGTCCTTGCCGCCGATGCCGTACGGTTTGAACGCCCTCATGAACTCTCTCTTAAGAAAGCCCATTCCCCTGCTCAAATCCACTACAGGGCTAATGGTCTTGAATCCCTTCATGGATACCCTCGATACATAAGGAATCGTCTGTGTATGCGGACATGCCAGTCCTTTCGGATAGTCACCCCGGTCCTGGTTCATATCTATGAAGCTCGGGATAAACAATGCATCCACACCGGACTCCCCAAGATATTTTATATGGCCGTGGGCGACCTTTACGGGGAAGCACGCTTCCGACAGGATATTCTCTACTCCCAGAGTTATAATCTGCTTGTTTGTCTTCGGAGAGACGACAACCTCGAACCCGAGCTCCCACAAGAGCGCTGACCAGAACGGCAGGTAATCGTGAAAGAAGAATATAGAGGGGATGCCGATTAAAGGCAGTGACGGGTAACGAGTAACGAGTGACAAGCCTTCGGAATTATTATCTTTCAACTCGTTACTTGTTACTGGCAACTTGTTACTGTCTTTAATGTTGCTCGTGACTCGTGACTTGTTGCTGTAGTTTAGGTGTTCCTCCCGGAGCGCTTCCTCCCTGAATGCAAACAGGTCGTATACGGATGCGTTCCGGGCGCGCCTTATATCGTATTTCTCGCACCTGCCGCCGTAAAAAAGGTGTCCGTCTTCCCCCTGAACCTTTACCCGGTTAATTTCACAGACATTGGAGCACCCCTTGCACTCAAAGGAGCTTATTTCATACTGCCTCCTGGACAGCTCGAAACCTTTAAAACGTGACGCGTAATGCGTGATGAGTGACGAGCCTTCTGTGTCTTTTTTATCTTTCAACTCGTTACTCGTTACCCGTGACTCGTGACCGCCTTTCATGTGCTTCATTGCAATAAGGGCCATTCCAATGGCCCCGGTGACATCGTGATTGGGCGGGACGGTTATCTTTCGGTCGAGATATTTCTCGAATGCCGCAACAACTGCTTTATTAAAAGCCACGCCGCCCTGGAAAAATATGTTTTTGCCGATCGGTTTGCCGGCAACCACCCTGTTTATATAATTCTGGACGATGGAGTATGCAAGCCCCGCAAGAAGGCTGTCCTTTTCCACCCCCCTCTGGAGGTTCGCCATAAGGGAATTTTCCATGAAGACCGTACAACGCTCGCCGAGCCTGCAGGGATTTTCCGAGCGGAAGGAACATTCGGCGAATTCGCCTTTAACCGATATGTCGAGCTTTTCGGCCTGCTCCTCTATGAAAGAGCCCGTACCCGCGGCGCACGCCTTGTTCATTTCGAAGTCGACGATAATGCCTTCGTTTATGGATATGTATTTTGAATCCTGCCCGCCTATCTCGAAGATCGTGTCTACCCCGGGATCGATAAAAATCGCGGCAGTGGCCTGCGCGGTTATCTCGTTCTTCACAATATCGGCGCCCACATAATCCGCTATCATGTACCTGCCAGAGCCGGTGGTCCCGACACTCATAATCTCCACCGTATCCCCTATTTCGGAGTAAATCTCCTCAAGGCCCTGTCTCACCGCGTCGATGGGCCTGCCGGCGGTCATGAGATAGCGCTTCGCCAGCAGGCCGCCGTTTTCGTCAATAACGGCAAGGTTAGTGCTGATAGAGCCTATATCTAGGCCGAGATAAGCCTTCAACGGCGGTGACGAGTGACGAGTAACGAGTAACGGGTTTTCTGATTCTTTTTTATTATTTAACTCGTTACCGTCTTTCGGGTGTCTTTCGAAAAAGCCGTCGGATTCCGCTACCAGCGGCTTGTGGCCCTGCTCATTGTGCTTTGCCGCTGATAGAAATGATTCAAGCCCGTTCAAGTCGAACGTATTTATGCGGCCCTCATCCATGTCCTTGAGTGCGGCCCCCAATGCGCCCATGAGCGCGAAGTCTTCAGGGACAAACAGGTCGTCAAGGCCAAAGAGGTCCTTGAATGCCCTTATCATCCCTTTGTTGGCTGCGACTCCGCCCTGAAACGCCACGGGCAGTTTCAATTCCCTGCCTTTGGCAATGGCGCCCTTGAAGTTCCGTGCAACCGCAAAGCACAGGCCCGCAACAATGTCTTCAACAGGAGTAGCGATCTGCTGAAGGTGAATCATGTCCGATTTTGCAAAAACGCTGCACCTGCCCGCTATCTTGGAAGGCCTTTGAGACCGGACCGCCAGTTCGGCAAACTCCCCTATACTGAGTCTCAGGCGCTCGGCCTGCTGCTCAAGGAACGAGCCTGTTCCCGCTGCACAGACGGAGTTCATGGAAAAGTCCTTTATCTTCCCATCATCCAGAATAATCAGCTTCGAGTCCTCCCCTCCAAGCTCGATAATGGTCCTGATATCGGGATGCAGTTTCTTTATCGAATATGCCTGGGAAATAACCTCGTTGAGGGGTTTCACATTCAGGACAGAGGCGATGACCTTTGCGGCTGAGCCTGTAAGCGAGAGGCCGCTTCCGGGATAGCGGTCCCTGATCCCGGAGAGAAGGCTGAGCGCCAGCCTTGCGGGGTGGCCGTAATGTCTCGCATAATACCTTTCAAGCGGCGCGCCCTTTTCATCGAGGACGACGATTTTGACTGCTACCGAACCGGCGTCAAGACCAATGAAATGCATGAGAGCTCCTCATCAGAAATATAATGGAAAGTTTGATATCATGCTGCTTTATTGCTCCCCTAATTTCAGGTAATGTCTCCCCCACAATACCGCATGCGGTTCCTTAATAAAAGGATAGGGGAGGGATGGTTCAATATAACATCAGAAAGGTTGATAGTCAACCCGACCTGACCCTGTTTCTCCCTCTATCGATTGCCCTGGCGTTACGGGCGGAAACAAAATAAACAGAAGAAATTAATGATATAATATGTCATGAGTGTTTATGCTGAATATATTGATTTTTTTGTGTTTATATTCATAAATTTTACCCTCTCCCATCCACAATCTCAATCTCCTGCCTTCTGCACCTTCAGATAATATGCATGTGCCTTTTTTATTATCCTAATCGCCAACTTAATCGCCAACTTAATCGCCAACTCAGGCAAAAAGATATCTGATATTACGTCCTCTACCTTCTGGCCTTATAACCCCGAGAGATAAGAGTTTTTTAATTTCTTTTAGCGCTCCCTCATCAGAAAGCTTGAACATCTCCCGGATCGTTTTATTTGTGATATATCCATAATTGTTTATTCTCTCCACAATCCTCATCTGCCTCTCGGTCAGGGCTATCTGCCCTTTTAATCGCTTCCGTTTGAGATCACTGCTCAGGGATAGAACTCTTTCCTTTACCTTCTCTATCTGCAAGGCCACTCCATAGGTAAAATATTCCAGCCATTCCGTTATATCCAGTGTTTTTGAATCCACGCTTTGGAGCGCCTTGTAGTATGACGGTCTGTCGCTGTCATAATAATCATCGAGGGCAAAGAACCTTTTTGTGTCAAACCCTCTTAAATAGAGCATAAGGCTTGCCAATGCCCTTGCCGCTCGTCCATTTCCATCTATAAAAGGATGGATTCTTACAAACTCATAATGACTTATCCCAGCCATGAGCACCGGATTCGTTTCTGAGGCATCTTTACTGGTCAGCCACTTGATAAGTTTTTTCATTAGAATAGGGACATCTTTAGTATCAGGCGGACGGAAGGTGACAGCTCCGGTCTTCCTGTTTCCAATTACTACTTGCCTGTTTCTATAAACACCGCTGTCAGCAGGTTTTTCAAGAACATCTTTTGTAAGAAGCCTGTGAATTTTTAATATCACCTTTTCAGTAATCTTTCCGCCTTCAGCCAAACTGGGCAGGTCTTCCAGTACCTTTAAATAGTTCAACACCTCTGCCTTTGCCTTCCTTGTAGCCATAATGTCCCTGCCCATTGCAAGCTCAGAGACCTGTTCGAGTGAAAGAGGGTTTCCTTCAATAGATGTAGAGGCGTGAGCATTTTTAATCAATGCCTCTCTCCGCAAAGCTACCTCCCACTTGGGCACGAGATAGGCGTTGTCAATCACTGCCTTTGCCTCAGCAGTCTTAATGATATTATTCAGCACATTAGGTGTAATCGAATATTTAGGCTTAAACATATAAAATCCCTCTTTCTCTCCTTAAATCCAAATGCCGGCCTTCAAGCTCATCCGCCTGCCTTTCATTAAGCTGCTGTAAAAGCTCGATGATGTCTTCTATTTAGAAAAGTCTCACTCAATATTACCCCTCTCCCCACACTTCCGCAATAATCCGTTCAATTCGCTTTTTTGACTCTTGCCATAAGAGCTGCATGCCTTTCAATGTCGATTATGGTGTCTGACCCTGCACATTGTTTGCCTTCTTTCTCCTGCCTTCCTCATCTCTCTCCCCTCGTCCTGTAATCTTTGCCTCGATATCTGAGCTGCGAGTTCAGGAGAGGGTTGTCAACGGCAAGGGACATGGTTAGTCGGATTCCTGTTGCGTCTTTATGTCGCTAAAGTTATAGGTTGTCATAGATGGCATCCTTTGCTGAATAGCCGCTCATGAATTCTGACACCGTAAAATTGCGCCACACTGCCTCCTCATCTTCCAAAAGCAGCATAACCCGTATTTTTGATTCCCTGGTCAGTCTATCTTTGAGGTTGTCGGGAACAGACAGATGTCCATCCGGCAATATCTCTGCTAAGTATTCATAGGCTTTCATATATTTTCCTCCTTCAAATTCCTTGTTTATATCTTACCAATATCAGAGCCGTGATTTCAGGATTGGGTTGTCAACAGCAAGGGACATTGTGATTTATTTCAGCAGATACGCCTTTATTTTGTTAACAAAATAATTTGTCTTTGGAAGCATCTCATCAATATCGTTCTTTGTAACTTCGGCCTGTTCCATATAGTCACCTTTTTGTCTGAGTTCAAAAGCTCTGTGCAATGTTTTTGATAATTCATTGTCAAAGACACCCTTTTTGATAAATTCTCTGTCAAACAGAGAAATTGCACCTGCATGTTTTGATGTTCCCATCTCTTTTTCCTGCAGGAGAGCCAAAACAGCATAGAACATCGCGTAATACAGGCGGTTCATCACTGCGCGCATGCTCATGCCCTCTTTCAGTAAAACCTTTGCCTCTTCAATGGAGTCCTCAGCTTCCTTCAGTCTGTAGCGTATTAAAGCAAGTGATTCTTCTTTCATACGGTTACGCCTTCTCTATAAACATTCTTAATAAAAACAGATTCACGGATAGGGCTATTTTTTAAGGTGTCAAGGCTTATCGCAACAGGCATGATTAGCACATCTTCATGGAACCCTGCCTCCCATGCACAATCGCTTATATACTTTTCTATTGAGTGATCGAGATGATCTACAACGACAAGCACATCAAGGTCTGATTCGGGACTTGCGTCTCCCCTTGCGCGGGAGCCGAAGATTCTCAGTTCAAGAACCTTCACTTTTTGCGATACAAGAAGTTTAAATTTCTCTATTACTCTAAGGTCTTTTTCCTGCATTAATTACCTCCTTCCTCTTGTCCTCAAATTCCTTGTTTATATCTTACCAATATCCGAGCCGTGATTTCAGGATTGGGTTGTCAACAGCAAGGGACATGCTTTTCTATTTCCTATCGTCGTCGCATCAAGGCTGAATAGCTTGCTCTTGAATCTGACTTCCTTCTCCCTGATTCCAGCACATGACACCTGCTTAGAAATCTATAGAATAACTGCTCATAGAGCTGCCAGGGCCGATGCTCATTGGCATAGGAGAGGGTGGACCTATTCGGAGCCGCCGTCACCCCAAGATGCTTGAGTTTCCCCATACCGCTTGCCAGTCCTCCGCATATCTCTCTCAATGAGTGCGCCTGCCCCAACTGGCAGAATAGCATTCCCACAAACTGCTGCCAACACGTAAATCCCTTCGCTCCTTTCTCCGCTCCCGTCTCGTGCACCGCTTCGTAAAACTCCCTCTTTGAAAATAACTGTAGAATCTGCCCGAAAATACTGCTAAACTTATTCACCGGAAGCCTCCTGAACAGATAGTTTTTGTTTCGCAAACTTAATTCTACCTGTTTGGGGCTTCCGTTCTAAATTTTATTTTGGACAAGTCTGGATTGCCATAATTATAAATTATTCATGAAATAATTGCCCCGCTTCCAGCCAATCTGTATCAATAACAAACATTTTATACCAAGACAGCAGCGTTTTATATCGGCTCAGGCGGTAGAGAAGGGTGTTTAAATAGGGAAGAGGTGATTGCTCACCTCTTCCTCCGTATCAAATCCCATGTCGGGCTGTTTACTGTCATATCCATATCACGCGCGAAAACCGGGAACCCGTCAAAGCCGTGATACGGCCCCG
>JAMCVZ010000061.1 GCA_023476565.1 Nitrospirota bacterium | reverse complement strand
GTGATGCGCCGTCATGCGACTGGAGATATCCGGCCGGAAAGAGGGACAACGTGAATAAGAACAGAATATTCAAACATAAAGGCGCCTTCAGGTGGACGGGAGTCAAACCCGAAAAATATAAACCTGCAGATGCGGGATGGTCGTCGATTGTCAGAAACGTGCTGATAGGCGCCGGCGGCGAGACTGCAAAATTCCACCTCAGATATTTTGAGATCGCCCCCGGCGGCAACAGCAGCCTCGAACACCACAGGCATGAGCATGTTGTCGTATGCATACGGGGCCGGGGGAACGTTTTAATTGGAAAGAAATACCACCGGATAGGATATCTCGACACTGTTTACATAGCGCCGGATACCGTGCATGAACTTGCCAATCCTTATGATGAGCCGTTCGGGTTTTTCTGTATCGTGAACGCCAGAAGGGACAGGCCGAAACTTGTTAAGAGAAAGACCGGCCGCCCCCGAGCTGCTTGCGTGTACAAACAAAATAAATAGTTACCGTATTCTGCTGTTTTACTTTCACGCATGGTGGACCTTCCTTATTCCTAAGGAGCTGCATAAATCCGGCCCTTGGAGCGCACGGGTTACCTGATCTCCTGTTTGGCGGCCGGAAGCACAACGAGCACTTTGACACCCTCTCCGGGAACGGGAATGAACGCGAGCTTGCCGTGGTTTTTTCTCACTGCCAGCTTCGCTATGGGGAGGCCGAATCCTGACCCTGAATTATTTGTAGCTCTACAAAAGCACAGCGGGGATCGAGGTCGAGATCCACCTTTACTTCCACGTAATGCGTTTCAGCCCGGAGCGCTGCAAGGGCGCTTTTGATCAAGTCCTCCAGAAGAAGAATGCGCAGCTCGGGTTCGCTGTTCAGCATTTCAATGTATCTCCTGATATCCAGCACCATATGCTCAAGCCGCGTGCTCTCAGACAGAAGGGACCCATAGGCGCCGCTCAGCTTTTTGTAAGGGACCGGAAAAGTCAGCATAAAAAGAAATCCCCGGGGACAGCACGGGGCAGACTGAAACGCAAGCAGCTATATTTTAAGCCGCACCGCAGCATTTTTTGTATTTCCTGCCGCTTCCGCAGGGGCAGGGATCATTTCTTCCGACCTTTTTATCCTTGTGTACGGGCTGCTGCACGCCGTCTCCATCTCCCCTGTTGTAAACAAGCCGCTGCCGGGACTGCAGCTTTACTTCGGCCTCTTCCTGCTTCACCTGGACCCTGAACAGCCTGCTCAGGGATTCGGTGATAATCCTCTTGGACATATCCGCAAAGAGTTCAAACGCCTCTTTTTTGTACTCCACAAGCGGGTCCCTCTGGGCATATCCCCTCAGGCCTATTCCCTCTTTCATGTGGTCTATGCCGAGCAGGTGGTCCTTCCACTGGGTATCGATCATCTGGAGGGTTATCATTTTCTCCAGGTAGCGCATGACCTCGGATCCCGCCTCTTTTTCTTTGTCCTCATACGCCTGCTGTGCAGCCGTTATGATCGCGTTCCTTATCCCGCCGAGTGTCCCGGACCCTGCTGCCTGCAGTTTTATCGAGAACAGCCCGTACAGGGCGTCTTTAAGGCCGTTCAAGTCCCACTCGTCACGGGCGGCATCCTGGGGGCAATAGAGAGCGAGGAACTCTTCGACCTCATCTTCGAGCATCTCGAAAACCCTGTCTTTCAGGGACTCGCTCTGCAAGACCTCTTTTCTGAAGGAATATATCTCGGACCGCTGCTTGTTCATTACATCGTCGTATTCCAGCAGGTGTTTCCTGATATCGAAGTTGTGCGCTTCAACCCTCTTCTGCGCGTTCTCGATAGCCCTGGTGACCATCTTGTTTTCGATGGGTATGTCCTCGTCCATCTTCAGGAGGTTCATCAGGCCGTTTATCCTGTCGGAGCCGAATATCCTCATGAGGTCGTCTTCGAGCGAAAGGTAGAACCTCGATGCGCCGGGGTCCCCCTGCCTGCCCGACCTTCCCCGGAGCTGGTTGTCTATCCTGCGCGCCTCATGCCGTTCGGTGCCGATGATATAGAGTCCGCCGGCATCGATGACCCGGTGCTTTTCCTGCTCGCATACCGCCTTTGCTTTTTCATAAGCGGCCTTGAAATCATCTTCCGTATACTCATCACCCTTTTCTTTCAGGAGCTCCCTCGCAAGGCCGTCAGGGTTTCCGCCAAGAACAATATCAGTACCCCTGCCCGCCATGTTGGTGGCTATAGTCACGGCGCCCAGCCGTCCGGTCTGGGCAACGATCTCGGCCTCTTTTTCATGGTACTTGGCGTTCAGGACCGAGTGTTTGATCCCCTTCTTCTTTAACAGGTGGCTGAGGGTTTCCGATTTCTCTATCGATGTTGTACCGACGAGCACCGGCTGCCCCTTTTTATTGCAGCTCCCGATCTCCTCTATCACGGCATTGAATTTGGCCTTCTCGTTCTTGTAGATAACGTCCGGGGCGTCCGCCCTGCTCATGGGCTTGTTTGTAGGTATGACCACGACATCAAGGTTGTATATCTTTGCAAACTCTTCAGCCTCTGTATCCGCGGTGCCGGTCATCCCGGAAAGTTTGTTGTACATCCTGAAGTAGTTCTGGAACGTTATGGTGGCAAGCGTCTGGTTCTCACTCGCTATCTTGACCCCTTCCTTTGCCTCTATAGCCTGATGGAGCCCGTCGCTCCATCTCCTTCCGGGCATGAGCCTGCCGGTAAATTCGTCTACGATGATGACCTCTCCGTCCTTTACAACGTAATCGACATCCCTTTTGAACAGGTGGTACGCCCGGAGCGCCTGGAGCACGTGATGGACCAGCTCGATGTTTGCCGGATCATAAAGGTTGCCGACCCCGAGATACCGCTCGACCTTTGCGCTGCCGGCGTCGGTAAGGATGACGTTCTTGAGCTTCTCATCGACCTTGAAATCGTCCTCGTCCTTGAAATTCGGGATTATGCGGTTAACCTTGAAATACTTGTCGGTGGACTCTTCCGAAGGGCCCGATATGATAAGCGGCGTCCTCGCCTCGTCTATGAGAATGCTGTCGACCTCGTCGACAATCGCGTAATTCAGCTCGCGCTGGCTGTAATCCGAGAGATCGTATTTCATGTTGTCCCTCAGGTAGTCAAAGCCGAACTCGTTGTTCGTGCCGTAGGTCACATCGGCAAAATACGCCTCCTGCCGCGTGCACGGCCTGAGGTTGTTGATTCTTTTGTCATTGGAGATGTATGCGGGATCGAAGAGGAACGAGTTGTCGTGCTGTATGACACCTACGGAAAGCCCAAGGAAGTGGTAGATGGGCCCCATCCACTGGGCATCCCTCTTTGCGAGGTAATCGTTGACCGTTATGATATGAACTCCCCTGCCGTCGAGGGCGTTCAGGTACACGGGCAGGGTTGCGACCAGGGTTTTACCCTCGCCCGTCTTCATCTCGGCTATCTTGCCTTCGTGGAGCACAAGGCCGCCGATGAGCTGGACGTCAAAGTGCCTCATGTTCATAAGGCGCTTTGACACCTCCCTGACGGTGGCGAAGGCGTCTTTCAACATACCGTCAATGGTTTCGCCTGCCCCAAGCCTGGACTTTAATGCGCCTGTCCTGGCCTTGAGCTGTTCATCGCTCAACGAAGAGACCGAAGGCTCGAGAACGTTTATTTCATCGACTGCGTCAAGTAATCTTTTTATTTCCCGGTCGTTTTTCGTACCGAATAGTTTCTTTAAGATACTAACCATAATTTCAAATCCCTTCTAATATAGTAACCGACAGAACAAAAAAATGCAAAAATAAAAAAGAAAAAAATCAAAATTATGGAACTCTTTATTTTTGCTTTTTTATTTTTAGTCTTGGCTCTTTGCGGTATGTTATCTCTGCCGCACTCGAGGGGGTTACCGTTGTTGCCCTCAGGGACAAGGAGAACGATGATTATGCCTTCAACCCTTCCAGGCAGACGGGTTTAACCGGGGATAAGGTAATAATTATCATGGGAAATATCGATATAATCAACGGCTTAAAAGACAAGGCAAACCCGCCCGCTCTACCTTGACAAAACAGCTCGGGGTTTGATATAAGTGTCACTACTTTCAAACAAATAAACTTTTCAACAGGAGTCGCGGAATGGCAAAAATCGATGCCTTTTTCAAACTGATGCATGATCAGGGGGCTTCCGACCTGCACCTGGTGGCGGGCTCTCAGCCCATACTTCGCATCAGGGGAGAGATGGAGAGGGTTCAGTATAACGAGCTTGAAAACGATGAGTTGAAAGCAATGCTTTACGAGATCGCTCCTGAAGACAAAGTGAAGACGTTTGAGGAGACGGGCGATGTGGACTTCGGGTATGAAATTCCCGGACTGGCCAGATACCGCGCCAATTTTTTCCGTCAGAAATACGGGGTTGCAGCCGTATTCAGGGAGATACCCAGCGATGTATTGACCGTGGAGCAGCTCGGGCTTCCGCCTGTATGCAAAAAGTTTGCGATGCTCCAGAAAGGGCTTGTCCTGGTAACAGGACCTACCGGGAGCGGTAAATCAACCACCCTTGCAGCCATAATAGACTATGCAAACAAAATACGCAAGGATCATATAATAACTGTCGAGGACCCTATCGAATTCGTCCATAAAAGCCAGGGCTGCATTATTAATCACCGCGAGATCGGGGCGCATACCAGATCCTTCGCAGCCGCCTTGAGAGGCGCCCTGCGTGAGGACCCCGATATCATCCTCGTCGGTGAAATGAGAGACCTTGAAACCATCCAGCTCGCCCTTGAGGCGGCATCAACGGGTCACCTCGTATTCGGCACCTTGCATACAACGAGCGCTCCCAAGACCGTGGACAGGGTCGTCGATGTATTCCCTGCCAACCAGCAGGCCCAGATCAGGACCACCCTTTCTGAATCCCTGAAGGGAGTCATCGCGCAGAACCTCTTCAAGAGGATCGATAAAAAAGGAAGGTGTGCTGCATTGGAAATTCTCGTAGTTACCTATGCGGTATCAAACCTTATCAGGGAGGCCAAGACACACCAATTGCCCTCTGCAATGCAGACAGGAAAGAAATTCGGAATGCAGACCCTGGACGATGCCATCATGGAGCTCCTGCTGAAAAAGTGGATAAGCCCGGAAGACGCCTACGACAAGGCCATCGACAAGCAGAAGTTCGTCCAGCACCTGAAAGAGCCGCCGCCTGATTTTTAAAACGACAGGTAACGGGTGATGGGGAAAAGACAAAAAAAATATTCACTGAACCTATTACCCATCGCCCATAACCTATAACCTGTATCAAGGAGAAAAAATTATGAGAAGAGCAGAGCTTGATTATATTCTCGCCACAATGCTTGACAGCCACGATAATGTATCTGACCTCAACCTCACTGTCGGCAAGCCGCCGCAGGTCGAAGCGTCAGGCCAGTTAACCCCTGTTGCCTTTGCAGAGACCCCCCTGGAGAGCCTGACCCCCTTCCAGACCGAAATCCTGTCTATGAATCTCATTAACTCAGACCGCCGCCTTACTGAAACCCTGATAAGGGAAGGCTCATGCGACCTCTCCTACTCCCTGCCGGAGAAGGCGCGATTCAGGGTAAATATCTTCTCCCAGCGCGGCGCATATTCGATAGTCCTGAGGAGACTGTCAACCGTTATCCCTTCCATAGCTGAATTAAAAGTACCGCCGGCGCTGGCCCAGATAGCTGAAGAGAAGAACGGGCTGGTCCTGGTGACCGGAGCGACCGGAAGCGGTAAATCCACGACACTCGCCGCAGTCCTCAGGCTCATAAACGAGAACAAGTCGGTCCATGTCCTCACCCTTGAAGACCCGGTGGAATTTGCCCATCCCCATATCAAAGCCACCTTTAACCAGAGGGAGATGGGCGTTGATTTCGATACATTCGCAACCGGCCTGAGGGCTGCACTGCGCCAGGCCCCCAAAGTCATCCTCGTCGGTGAAATGAGGGACAGGGAGACTGTCGAGATAGGTTTGTCCGCAGCGGAAACAGGCCACCTGGTGCTTTCCACTCTCCATACGATCGATGCGGGCCAGACCATCAACAGGATAGTCGGCATGTTCGATCAGGAAGAGGAAAAGCAGATAAGGATCAGGCTTGCCGATACCATCCGGTGGGTTGTAAGCCAGAGGCTGTTGCCCAAAGTGGGCGGAGGCAGGGTAGCGGTCATAGAAATCCTGAGAACCAACCTCAGGGTCAAGGAATCCATTCTCAACGGCGAATCGGAAGGAAAGACCTTCTATGAGATCATTGAAGCGGGCGATGCATACGGTATGCAGACATTCGACAAGGCGATCCTCAATCTCTTCAAGGAGGGCCTGATAACGGAAGAGACCGCCATGGCCTATGCCTCCAAAAAGCCGGTAGTCGGCAGGGGCATCGATATGCTCAAGAGCGCAAAAGGTGAAAAGACGACCGACATCGAGGGCCTGTCAATGGACAAGGATTATGATAAAAAGCTCAAGACGAACAAGTAGGAGGAAGCGCCTTAATGGAAATGAATACCGAAGAATACGAAGAGGAAGTAAGAAGCGCTTTGGTGTGCGAGGACAATGCCGAACTGAGGGGCGGCATAACCTCAGCGCTGGGTGAGCTGAAATATACCGTAGAGATTGCCGCGGGCGCCGACGACGCCTTCGAGAAACTGAAATTCAACCAGTACGACGTGATAGTCCTGAACGAGAAATTCGGAGGGAGCGCCACAGGGAATAATACGGTCTACAAGCACCTGCAATTCATGCCCATGGGCGCAAGGCGGCGTATCTTCTTCGCCCTTGTGGGACAGAACTTAAAGACCTCGGATAATATGGCAGCTTTCTCCAGGAGCGCCAATATTGTTGTCAATGAAAAAGACCTCCCCAATTTAAAGGCCATTCTGAAAAAATCCATTGCTGACAACGATCAGTTTTACAAGGTGTTCAGAGAGAGCCTGGTGAAGATGGGGAAACAGTAAGCGGCACGTTCCGGGCCGCACGGCCTACTGCGGTTTGAATATCAGGGCGGACAAAGGCGGCAGGGTAAGGTTCAGCGAATAGGGGAAGTTCTCATGAGACACTACGGCCTCCGCAATTACGCCGCCGCCGTTCCCGATGTTGCCTCCCCAGTATATCGTGGAGTCGCTGTTCAGGAGCTCCCTGTAAAAGCCGTCTTTGGGAACGCCGATCCTGTACCCGAACCTCGGCACAGGAGTCAAATTAAACACGCATACGAGGAAGTCATCGGGATTCTTCGCCCTGCGGATAAAAGCCAGCACGCAGTTGTCGGTATCATGGAAATCTATCCATTCGAAACCGCGCCAGTCGAAACAGACCTCGTGCATTGCCGGCTCCGCCTTAAAGAGGGAATTCAGGTCGGAAACGTATTTCTGCAATCTTTGATGGGGTTCATATTGCAGCAAATGCCAGTCGAGGCTCTTGTCGACATTCCACTCGTCCCACTGGCCGAACTCAGACCCCATCACCACGAGCTTCTTGCCGGGGTGGCCGTACATATATCCGTAAAGCGCCCTCAGGCCGGCAAATTTCTGCCACATGTCACCGGGCATCTTATTGAGCAGCGATCTCTTCCCGTATACGACCTCATCATGGGAAAAAGGAAGAATGAAATTTTCCGTAAAAGCATATATCATGCTGAATGTGAGATTATTCATGTGAAACTTCCTGTGAACGGGGTCCTTTGAGAAGTAATCAAGGGTGTCATGCATCCAGCCCATGTTCCATTTCATGCTGAAACCGAGACCGCCGAGATAGGTCGGTTTGGTAACGCCGGGCCATGCCGTCGATTCTTCAGCTATGGTAAGCACGCCGGGATGATAGTGGTGGACGACCTCGTTGAACCTCTTCAGAAAGTCTATGGCCTCAAGGTTCTCGTTGCCGCCGTACCTGTTGGGGACCCACTCCCCCGTGCCCCTCGAATAATCAAGATAGAGCATGGATGCGACCGCATCGACCCGCAGGCCGTCGATATGGTATTTGTCGAGCCAGAAGAGCGCGTTGGCAATAAGGTAGTTCCTGACCTCATTCCTTCCGTAATTGAATATCAGCGTGCCCCACTCCCTGTGCTCGCCCTGCCGGGGGTCTTCATGCTCATAAAGGCTGGTCCCGTCAAAGAAAGCGAGTCCGTGGGCGTCCTTGGGGAAATGGGCGGGGACCCAATCCACGATGACACCGATGCCGTTTTGATGGCATTGGTCGACAAAATACATGAAATCTTTCGGCTCCCCGAACCTGCTGGTAGGGGCATAATAGCCTATGGTCTGATATCCCCATGAAGCATCGAGCGGGTGTTCGGAGATGGGCAAAAGTTCTATATGCGTATAGCCGAGCTCTTTAACGTGGGGGATCAGTCTATCTGAGAGTTCCTTGTAGGTCATGAACCGGCTGTTCTCCTCGGGCACACGCATCCACGAGCCGAGATGCACCTCGTATATGGCAACCGGAGATTCGAACCAGTTCTTTTCCTTTCTAATCTCAAACCATCCCGTATCCTGCCAGGTGTGCTTGCTTTCCATATCGTAGACAATGGCGGCGGTCTTCGGCCTGACTTCAAAAAAGAATGCGAAGGGGTCCGACTTCTGCTCTTTGTAATTGTTGAACTTCGAGAGGATCTCGAATTTGTATACCTCTCCCTCCCCGAGGTCCGGAATAAATATCTCCCAGATACCCGCGCTGCCGAGCAGGCGCATGGGATTCCTCCTGCCGTCCCACCTGTTGAAGTCCCCGATAAGGCTCACCCTTCCGGCATTGGGCGCCCAGACAGCGAAATGCACGCCTTTTATGCCGTTGATCTCTCTGACATGAGCGCCGAGTTTCTCGTAATTCTTGTAGTGCGTGCCCTCCCCTATAAGGTGGAGATCGAAATCCGTCAGAACAGGAGGGAATGAATAGGGATCGTGAAACTCTTTGGCCTCATCCCGGTGGGTGATGATCTTCAGGGTATACACGAAGGGCTTCGCCCCCTCAAAAACCGCCTCAAAGACCCCCTCTTTATGTATCCTCTTCATCGGATATGCCGGTTCAGTCCCTGTCCTTTTATTCCCGGCTTCCGACTCTATTACAACCCATGCATCCTTTGCCTCAGGCAGAAACGCCCTGACGCACATCCCGCCGTTAAGCGTATGCATGCCGAGGACCTCGAAGGGATTACCGAACTCACCCTGTACGAGCTGCTTTATTTTTTTGTTATTTTGCATGGTATGACTTGGATTATAGCACAAAAAAAATCCGGCAGGCGAATAAAATCATTGACGATATCGGCTGCTTCGCGTTATCTTAATAGCCGTAAATATGCTTAGATTCCTTACAGCAGGCGAATCCCACGGCAGAGGACTTGTCGGAATTCTCGAAGGAATTCCGTCAGGGCTCCCCTTATCGTCCGAAGATATCGACAGGGAACTGAAAAGAAGGCAGATGGGCCATGGTCGCGGCGGCAGGATGAAGATCGAGCAGGACCGCGCCGTGATAATGTCCGGGGTCAGATGGGGCAAGACCATCGGCTCCCCGGTATCGCTCCTTATAGAGAACAGGGACTGGAAAAACTGGCAGGAAGGCATGTCGCCGGAAAGCTCGCACAACGGCTCCATTCCTCCCGTAACCAGACCGAGGCCCGGGCACGCGGATCTTGCCGGTATTTTAAAATACGGGCACAAAGATATACGCAACATCCTCGAGCGCTCGAGTGCGCGGGAGACGGCAATGAAAGTTGCCGTTGGAGCGGTCGCAAAAAGATTCCTCTCCGAATTCGGGATCGCGATCGGCAGCTACGTAATCCAGATAGGCAATGCTAAATTTCAGATGACAGGAGACAGAGGACGGAATACAGGAGTAAAAAAATCCAAACCAGGCAATAACTCGTCACCCGTCACTCGTTACTCGTTACTTTTCAAGAAGGCTGAAAAATCCCCTGTCAGGTGCCCTGATGAAGGGGCGACAAAACAGATGGTGCGGCTTATAGATAAGGCGGCGCAGGATGGGGATACGCTCGGCGGGGTGTTTGAAGTAACAGTGACCGGTGTCCCCGCGGGACTCGGGAGCCATATCCAATGGGATAGAAAGCTCGATGCCCGCCTTGCGCAGGCTGTCATGGGGATCCAGGCAATAAAAGGAGTCGAGATCGGGACCGGCTTTGCGATGGCCGGGAAATTCGGTTCCGAGGTCATGGATGAAATCTTTTACGACCGTTCACGGTTCACGGTCCACGGTTCACCGTTTTACAGGGAGTCAAATCACGCGGGGGGCATTGAAGGAGGCATTTCAAACGGCATGCCCGTTGTAATCAGGGCAGCCATGAAACCCATTCCAACGCTGAGAAAACCGTTGCGCTCGGTGGATATAATCAGCAAAGAGCCTGTTGAAGCCGCTTATGAGCGCTCCGACACCTGTGCTGTGCCGGCGGCTTCCGTTATTGCAGAGGCAATGGCAGCACTGGTAATTGCGGACCTTTTCCTTGAGAAGTTCGGGGGAGACACTATCGGCGAGTCAAGGAGAAATTTCGATTCATATCTGGAGCACATCAGGGATTTTTAACGGGCATTGAATTATGAGGCTTAAGAAAAGATTTAAATTTAATTCACACAAATATTTTACCGCTCATTCCGCAGCCCTGGCCCTTTTCATAACCTTCCTTTTATTGCCGGCAGCATTGCCTGCTTCGGCAGAGCAACCTAAAATCACTCAGGAAGAGCAGGCATCAGAGGATAAAGACACGGATAAGGCCCTCTGCCTTGTTAAAGGGAAGAACAGTCTCGATAAAGGCGATTTTGAAAGGGCCGTGGTCCTGCTGACCGCTTCCTACGAGAAATTACCAATTCTGGGCGACTATGCCCTGCTGTGGAGGGCCAGGGCTTTCGAAGGCAAGGGCGATACGGACAAGGCCCTTGAGGATTTAAGAACGATCAGGGAAAAGTACAAGGAATCGCCGCTTCTTAAAAAAGCGCGGCTCAAGGAAGTGGAGCTGCTGAAAAAGAAGAACGATCCGGCGGTAATCAAGCTATATGAGGGCCTTGTGCGGGATGAGCCTTCGAACATGGATATGAAATATGCGTATGCCGTTTATCTGAAAGAGCACAATGAACCCCAAAAGGCACAAGATTTGTTCAAAGAGGTCTACCTTTCCTCATCCAATCGCCTCGCCTCAGACGCATTGGGCGAGCTGTCCCCCGCGGATATAACGGCGGATGACCTGGTCAAGAGGGGCAAGAACCTCAACAGCGCCTGGCTGTTCGAGGAATCCGAAAAAAGCTTCAGGGAGGCCCTGCGCAAAGACAAGGACAATTCCAGGGATGATATTCTGGACGGGCTTGCATATTCCCTGTTCGGGCAGAAGCGGTACAAAGAGGCAGCGGAACTATACAAGCAGATAGGGAACATCTACTGGAGGGCGCGGTCGATCTTCAGGGCCGGAGATATGGACACGCTCCAGGCGGAACTGCCGGAGCTGTGCAAGACGAGCGATAAACGGGTCGCTAACGTACTGCTGGCGTACGGCATGAAAAAAAGGAGAGACGGGGACAGCGAAGGTGCATTGAAAATATTCACTACAACGCTCTCCCGGTACCCATCCGTAAAAGAGGAGGCCCTCTGGTCCATAGGCTGGACATATTACCTGTCGAGAGATTACAAAAACGCCTTGAAGACATTTTCACAGCTTTATACGACATTCGGCGATTCAAAGTATCTTTACTGGAATAATAAATGTAAAAAGATGCTGGGGGAACCCGAAACAGTAAAGATCTCGCTCAACAAAAAGAACGGTCAGGACTTTTACGCCTTCCTGTCCTTTATCAAGGATAACCAGAAGCCGCCCGCAGTTGAAAAACATCCTTTAAAAATATCTCCGGCTTCCCACTATTCTGAAAGGATCGGCATCCTGGCCCGGCTGGGATTGAAGCAGGAGGCCGCTTCGGAACTGCTGCACCTGTCGAGGAAGAACCCCTCTCCGGATGAGCTTGTTTCCATCAGTTCGTATCTGAGGGAGCTGGGCAATTACAAGATGTCGATGAATATTATTTCAAGGATGCCGTACAGCGAGGAGCTTCACGATCTGTTCTATCCGCTGAGCTACTGGCAGGAAGTGGAGGAGGCATCGAAAAGGAGAGGCATCGACCCCTATCTGGTACTCTCCGTGATGAGGGAGGAATCGAGGTTCGCCCCGGATGCGCGCTCAATAGCCGGCGCTATGGGGCTCATGCAACTCATGCCCCGGACTGCGCGCAGGTTCAAGGGCGACGCGAAGCCGGATTTTAAACAGGCAAGCGATCTCTACGACGCAAGGACCAACATACTGATAGGCTCTTATTATCTTAAGCATCTGCTGAACAAGCTCGGATCGATTCCCCTTGCCCTGGCCGCTTACAACGGGGGAGAAGACGCCGTAAACGACTGGTTCAAAAGGGGCAACTACGCGACAATCGATGAATTCATAGAGGACATCCCCTATGATGAGACAAGGAACTATGTAAAGAGGGTAATGACGACCTATTTTGAATACATGCGCACGAACGGCAACCCGGACATCTCATCGGCCCGGAAGTATATTGGAGGGCTTTGATTTTTCAGCTACGGCTTTATTTTTGCCGTAGTAATTGTGTATCATTTTAAACCGGTAACCGGTGACGAGTGACAAGTTTTCGGATTCCCTCTTATCTTTTAACCCGTTACTTGCTACTATTAACTCGTTACTATATTTTATAAGGAGGACGTTGTGGAAATGCTGAAGACATTCGAGGAAAAAATAACCTATGCAATAGAAAAGATCAAGATATTGAAGGAAGAGAAAGGCGGTCTTGAGAGGAAAATCGAGGAGCTCAAAGATATAATAGATTCAAAAAATCAGGAGATTGAGCGGCTTAACGTTGAGAGGACGTCGATAAAGACCCAGATCGAGGATCTGTTCAACGAGCTCGAATCGATAGATCTGAAATAGGCGGCTTATGGGAAGTGTCGAGGTTTACATATTCGGGCAAAAATATGTAATTAAAGGCGATGATCCGCCGGAATACATCAAGCAGCTCGCGGAATTCCTGGACGAAAGGCTTAAGGAAGTCCACACGCACTCCCCGAATGTAACGCCTCTGAAGGCCACAATCCTCGCTGCCCTGAACATAGCCGATGAATTGCACAAGGTTAAAAGCGAGTATACTGCAATAGCGCAGGGCATCAAGAAAATCGAGGACAAAACGGATTCGATAATAAGGCTCTTCGATTAATTGGCAGGCTGGTGGTGTCTCTTGTCTATTCTGTAGCAGCTTCCCCCTATGGACTTGGCGTATTTTTTCATCTCCGACGCAACTTCCGCTATCTCGCCGTAATGGGTGTATTTTTTGATTTTGTTGTACACGACCCCTATCGAAAGGCCCATTATGGGGAAAACCCTCTTCTTCCCTTCCCTGTCAACGGATTCTATATGGCCTTTCGTCCTGTCATCCGCATCGTAAAAAGTCGGTATGATCCTGTCAAAATAATCAGCGATCTTTGCCGCTGCAGGCTCAATAAGACCGACGTCCATAATAAAAATGAAATCATCGCCGCCGATGTGCCCCACAAAACTGCCGTGCGGCTGCTGTTCTTTGACACTGTTCAGTATCAGCCTCCCCAGCATCTTTAAAACCTCGTCGCCCCGGCTGAAGCCGTATTTATCGTTATAGGGTTTGAAGTAATCGAGGTCCGCGTAAGCAAGGGCAAAGACATCGCCCGAATCCAGCCTTTTCTGTAGCTGCTTGTTTATCGCGATATTGCCGGGCAGCCTGGTAAGCGGGTTGATCTCAACGATCCTCTCGGCCCTGTGCATGCAGAGATCTATTTTCGGGCGGATTTCGTCCTCGAGAGACGCTTTCCTCAAATAATCCTCGATATAGAGGTGGTCCCATTGGGGAAACGGGAAATCATCATCAAAGAGGGCCATGGCAGGAAGATGGCCAAACAAGGGGTCAGCTTTGATCTCATTCAGGACGCTGATCGTGGAGGGATGATCCCCGTCAATATCTATGACCAGCATATCCGGGGTGGCGCTGTAAATATAATCGAAAGAGGATTGTATGCTGGTAAAAGGGACCACGGTGTAAGCATCGTCCAGCAGCTTGTCGATTATGCCTGCCAGGGCAATGTCCTTGGTTATCAGTACAACCGTCTTCGGTTTATCCATTTGCGAGCAAAAAGTCCTCCGCCTGTCCTAAAGAATCTTCTATCTCCTTCAAAATATCTTTTATCTCTTTTTCGGACAAACCGAGGAGCTGCCATGAGGAGGGGTTTACCGCCGGGACCAGGCTGTCCCCGGCAAAGCCGTACCCTTTCGAACGTATAAGGATGTCCGACAGATGCACAATTGCCGTCTGAACAGAGGCCTCTTTTGCGAGGTGGGGCTTGTGATGGTATTCTATCACCTCGACAAGGTTCCGGGGGAAATTCCACCTGCGCGCAATCCACGAGCCGGCATCGGCATGGGTTATCGTAAAGTGATTCTTTTCCGCATCAAATATAAAGATATCCTTACTCTCTGCATCGGCAAGCACTTTTTCATATTCCCGGGAGAACTTCAGGCTGAGGACAACCTTCCCTATATCGTGCAGCAGGGCCGCAACCGAAACCTCTTCGGGCTCTTTAAGACCCTTCTTTTTTGCAATAAGTCGCGCGGCAATCGCACAGCCGACAGAGTGCTCCCAGAGGCCGACCATCGCTTTCTGCATGGCCTCGAAAACGGAAACGCCGAGAAGCATTCCCCTCACGACACTCAGTCCGAGGAGTATCAAGGCCTGGCTCACGGAGGAAATCCTTCCGGGAAAACCGTAGACCGGGGAGTTAACGATTTTGAGTACCCTTGATGTAAGGACAGGATCGTTCGATATGAAACTGCCTATATCATTCAACGACGTCTTAGGGTTCTCAATGATGACCAGAAGCTTTTTCAGCACGCTCGGGATTGTCGGGAGCGTATCTATTCTTTCTATCTGACTTCTCAGAGTTTGTATATCCATGCTATTTATATGACTCCTCTATATGCTCTTTGAGCAATCTTTTCAAAGTTCCCATGTGAGGCTCATTCTCTGTCTTTCTGAAGCGCATGTCCAGCTCCGACAGCATCTCTTCTTTCGACTTCTCCGGCTGCGGGCCGCCTTCGACAGAGACGCTGAGTATGTTCATGTTCCTCAATCTTTCAATTGCCGCCTCTGTAATCTCCGTCCCTTCACCGAGCAGGATCATCCCGTTGTCGTTGACAACGGGCCTCGACAACTTCATTCCCGCTTTAAGATTATCTACCGGAACCTTTGGCACAGCCTCCTCCGATCTGCTTCTGGTGGCTTTCGGACATTATATCATAGTGAAATCTAAAAAATAACCCGCACCAGGGCGGCGCCGCTTATACACCCATGCTCGACCTTCGCCTTACGGCGGCAAAAACACAGGGATAACGCTTCGTTCCTTGCAGGAGGGATCAGTGCCTGATATATAATATAAGTATGGCATTTGCACCGGCTTATCTTAAACTTTCCGGGACCGGGCTCCGGGAAAGGGCCAATTCCGCGATGAATATCATGAAGGAGTGCACCCTCTGCCCCCGCAACTGCACGGTCAACCGGACTGCCGGCGAAACAGGTTTCTGCATGACAGGCGATAAACCGCTCATCGCAAGCTGGGGTCCCCATTTCGGAGAGGAAAGCCCCCTTGTCGGGAGGTTCGGTTCAGGGACTATCTTCTTCTGCTACTGCAATCTGGGATGCGTGTTCTGCCAGAACTGGGGCATAAGCCGCCTTGGCGAAGGTGAGGAGATGTCCTTCGAAGAACTCGCCCGGGTTATGATAGACCTGCAGGAAATGAAATGCCATAACATAAACCTCGTTACCCCGACCCATCAGATGCCCCTGATACTCCATGCGATAGCCCTTGCCGTGGAAAGGGGACTCACCATCCCCATTGTGTATAACTGCGGTGGTTATGAGCCTTTAGAGGCCCTCCGGATGCTCGATGGGATCATTGATATATATATGCCCGATATCAAGTATGCAAACCCTGTGGCGGCGCTCAGATATTCAAAAATAAAAGATTACCCGCACGTGGCCGGGCTTGCGCTCAAAGAAATGCACAGGCAGGTCGGTGATCTTGTAATTGATGAAAAGGGCATTGCCCTGCGCGGCCTTCTTGTAAGACATCTCGTGCTTCCCGGAGGTGAAGCCGGGACAAAAGATATAGTGAGATTCATTGCAGACGAGATTTCCCCCAATAGTTACATAAATATCATGGACCAGTACCACCCCTGCGGCAGCGCTTTCGAATATCCCCCGATAGACAGAAGAACAACGAAGGAAGAATACGAAGAGGCCGTCCAGATGGCCCTGGACGCCGGTTTGAAGAGAATTGACGGAGTCACTTGATATTTATTATCTCCGCTTCCATATTCTCAAGGTTGACAAGGGCAGCAGCCGGTTTCCCATACAGCCAGCCGCAGACTTCACCCGGATTTACTACCAGCGTATTGCCGACTCTTTTGACCACGGGCTCATGGGTATGCCCGTATACCACAAGGTCAAAGTGGCCGCTGTCCGCAAGGGCATCGACTACATCGGGCTCGTGCATGACCACTATTTTTTTATTATCAAGAGTGAACCTGTAGGGCTGCGTATATATCCTGTCCTGGTACAATTTCTTCAAAAGGACCCTCTCCCCGTCATTATTGCCGAAGATGCCGGTAAAATCACCCTTGAAATGTTTGAGAACGCGCCATGTAAAAGGTGAGGTGTAATCCCCTGCATGGATGATGTGCCCGACATCCCGCGCATTGAAAATCTCCACGACCTTCCTGAGATTATCGAGATGGTCGTGGGTGTCTGAAATTACGCCGATTACCATATTGCCTCCGCTGTAAAGAATGAAATTACCAAAGCATTAATTTTATCACGACCTGAAAAGCGAGCACAAATCCATTTTTTTATTGAATTATTTCTTATCAGCTATTATGATAACATTATTTTTTCCTATAAAGTTCTGAGAAGAGGAAATGTGCTAATGGCTGAAGTCATCCCGCAGCATCTCATAGAGGGCAAGATATTTGCAATAAGGGGAGAAAAGGTCATGCTGGATGCCGACCTGTCAGCACTTTACAGTCTCCCCACAAAGGCATTGAGCCAGGATAGCGCAATAAGGACAGGTTCCCTGATGATTTTATGTTCCAATTGACCAACCAGGAAAAAACAGATGTGGTCACAAACTGTGACCACCTAAAAAGGCTCAAGTTTTCGCCCAATTTGCCCTATGCATTCACTGAACATCGAAAAGACAGAGATATGGATAACGTGTACGGAGTTAAGAGTGCGTGGGTTAAGGAGTCGAGGGGTATGGGAGAGATGAACAGGTAGGGGGGAATAATGGAAATTGTTGTCCAGCAGGAAGTAATAGAAGGGAAGATATATATAATTCGAGGCCATAAGGTCATGTTGAGTAATGATCTGGCAGAACTTTACGATGTAGAGCCGAAAGTTTTGATACAGGCGGTTAAACGAAATATTGATCGGTTTCCGGAAGACTTTATGTTTCAGCTTACAAATCAAGAGTTTGTCAACTTGAAGTCACAAATTGTGACTTCAAGTTGGGGTGGTATCCGCCGCGCCACCCCATATGCTTTTACCGAACAGGGCGTAGCAATGCTTTCAAGTGTTCTGCGAAGCAAACAGGCTGTTCTGGTCAATATCGCCATCATGCGGGCATTCGTTAAATTGAGAGAAATACTCTCCACACATAAAGAGCTTGCCCACAAGCTGGCGCAGCTTGAAAGGAAGATGGAAAAACATGACGATGAGATCA